>JBBSHH010000023.1:0-27371 GCA_038253225.1 Mycobacteriales bacterium
AAGGAGCACGGGCTGCCGGTGGCGATCAAGGCGGCGTACGGCGGGGGCGGCCGCGGGCTCAAGGTGGCCCGCACCATCGAGGAGATCCCCGACCTCTTCGACTCCGCCGTCCGGGAGGCGGTGGCCGCGTTCGGCCGGGGCGAGTGCTTCGTCGAGCGCTACCTCGACCGTCCCCGGCACGTCGAGGCGCAGGTACTCGCCGACACCGCCGGCACCGTGGTGGTGGTCGGCACCCGCGACTGCTCGCTGCAGCGTCGGCACCAGAAGCTGGTCGAGGAGGCGCCGGCGCCGTTCCTCAGCGCCGACCAGACCGACCGGATCTACGCGGCCGCCCGTGCGGTCGTCGCCGCCGCCGGGTACGTCGGCGCCGGCACCGTCGAGTTCCTGGTCGGGCAGGACGGCACGATCTCCTTCCTCGAGGTCAACACCCGGCTGCAGGTCGAGCACCCGGTCACCGAGGAGGTCAGCGGCATCGACCTGGTCCGGGCCCAGCTGCGGATCGCGGCTGGGGAGCCGCTGGCATTCACCGACCCGGTGCCGCGCGGGCATGCGATCGAGTTCCGGATCAACGGTGAGGACCCGGGCCGGAACTTCCTGCCGGCGCCGGGCACCGTCACGGTCTTCGAGCCGCCGGCCGGCCCCGGCGTCCGGCTCGACTCCGGCGTGGAGGCCGGCAGCGTCATCGGCGCCGGGTTCGACTCGCTGCTGGCCAAGCTCGTCATCACCGGAGCGGACCGCACCGAGGCACTCGAGCGCAGCCGCCGGGCGCTGGCCGAGTTCCGGCTGGAGGGCATGGCCACCGCGCTGCCGTTCCACCGCGCGGTGGTGACCGATCCGGCGTTCACGGAGGCGCCCTTCCAGGTGCACACCCGCTGGATCGAGACCGAGTTCGCGAACACGATCCCGCCGTACGACGCCGGTACCGACACCGCCCCCGGCGAGCCGACCGAGCGGCAGCGGTTCACGGTCGAGGTGGCGGGCCGGCGGCTGGAGGTCACGCTGCCGGCCGGCTTCGGCGGCGTCCCGTCGGGCGGCGGCTCGGCTGCTGGAGCCGGGGGGCGCGCCCCGGGCCGGCGACGCCGGAGTGTCGGCGCGGCCGCGGCGGCCGTCGGCGGCGACACCCTGACCAGCCCGATGCAGGGGACGATCGTGAAGGTGGCGGTCGAGAACGGCCAGCAGGTGGCCGCCGGCGACCTGGTGGTGGTGCTCGAGGCCATGAAGATGGAGCAGCCGCTGACCGCCCACCGATCCGGTCGGGTAACCGGCCTCACCGCCCAGGTGGGGGACACGGTGAGCAGCGGCACGGCGCTGTGCGAGATCCTCGACTAGTTCAAGGCCGACCCGCTGGCCGTTTGTGGGTAGACGGCCGGCATGACTGCTTCCGGCAACGACCAGCACGCACCCTCCGTCGGCGCCACCGGCGGGCTCCCCGGCGCGAACGCGGCCCCCGAAACGGCCCAGCTCAGCGAGGAGGAGATGGCCGACACGGTCAGCGGGACCGGTTCGGCCGAGGGGCCCGCCCCGACCGGAGCCGAGACCGCCGATACCGCCGGTTGACCGTCGTACCGGCCGATACGCCGAGAGACGCAATAGTCCGGCCCGGGAGTTCGGGACGGCGGTCGCGCGTTGGGCAAAGTAGAGATGACGAACGGTTGTGCCCGCACCGCTACGACAGCTGAGGACGAATCGCGATGACAGACCGACACGCGCTCCGACGGTTCGCCGGTATGGGCGTCCTGCTGCTGCTGGTCGGGCTGCTGCTGGCGCTGGTAGCAACCCCTGCCCGGGCCGACACGGTCACCGACCAGGCGGTCGCGGCCCTGCGTACCGCCTCGGTCTACGTCGACCCGAGCCAGTCCTCGGTGGTTTCCGCGGCGCAGGCCGCCGACCTGCGTTCGCGCGTCGACGCGGCCGGTACGCCGATCTTCGTGGCGGTACTGCCCGGTGGCAGCGGCGACCAGGTCGCCGCCGAGGTCCGGACCATCGGGGAGTCGCTGCAGCGTCCCGGCACCTACGTCGTCCTCGGCGGTGACCATCTCCGGGCCCTCGCCAGCAACGGGATCCTGCCGGCCGGGGAGGCCAGCCGGCTGGCGCAGAAGGCGGTCGCCAACAGCAACGGCGACAAGGTGGCGGCGCTGAGCGACCTCGTCGGCGGCATCGCCGCCGAGGCGCAGGCGCCCAACACCGGCGCTACCACCGGCAGCGGTGGCGGCGGGACCCGGGACAGCCAGCCGGCCAGCTCATCGTCGGGCGGCGGTGCGGTGCTCGGGCTGCTGGCCGTCGTCGGGCTGGGCGCCGGGGGCGTCTACCTGGTGTCGCGACGCAAGCGGCAGCGTCAGGCGGACGAGGCGTTCGTCGAGGTTCGCAAGGCCGCCGAGGAGGACGTGACGCTGCTCGGTGAGGACATCGCCGGGCTCGATCTCGACGTCAACGACCCGCGGCTCGGCGAAGCGACCCGACAGGACTACGCGAACGCGCTCACCAGCTACGACCGGGCGAAGGTGGCGCTCGAGCAGGCCCAGCGCAGCGCGGACCTCGGCGCGGTGAGCGGCGCGCTGGAGGAGGGTCGCTACGCGATGACCTCCACCCGGTCCCGGCTGGCCGGACAGATCCCCCCGGCCCGCCGCCCGCCGTGCTTCTTCAACCCCGCGCACGGCCCGTCGATGCGTGACGTCGAGTGGGCGCCGCCCGGCGGTCAGCCGCGGTCGGTACCGGTCTGCGGCGCGGACGCCGAGCGGCTCGAGCGCGGTGAGGACCCGCAGTCCCGCGAGGTCATGGTCGGCGGCCAGCGGATGCCGTACTGGCAGGCCGGCCCGCAGTGGGGGCCGTGGGCCGGCGGCTACTACGGCGGCTTCGGCGGTCTCGGTAGCGGACTGCTCGGCGGCATGCTGATCGGCTCGATGCTCTCCCCCGGCTTCGGCTACGGCGGGTTCGGCGGGAACTACGTCGAGAACAACTACTACGGCGACGGCGGGGGCGGGGGCGCCGACGGCGGCGCGGACAGCGGTGGGTTCGGCGGCGGCGACTTCGGTGGCGGCGGCGACTTCGGTGGCGGCGACTTCGGTGGCGGCGACTTCGGTGGCGGCGGCGACTTCGGCGGCGGCGACTTCTGAGCTCGCCCCGGCCGCCGGCCGGTGGTGGCGGGGCGATCCCGCCGCTGGGGCCCCGGGTCCGCTACACCTGGGGCGGCCGGCTGCCGGCGTACCGGGAGTGGGTTCGCCACGACCTCACCGACGCCGGCTGGCGGTGGCGGGCGCTGGGCCGGCTGCTGGTCCAGCTGCTGCCGTTCCTCGTCGTGCTCGCCGTGCTGCCCGGGCCGGGATACGTGCATCTGCTGCTGCCGCTGTTCCTGCTGCTGGCCAGCCTGTTCACCGCCGCGGCGTACGGCGACGACCTGCGCGACCGACGGCTGCGCCAGCACGGCTTCGAGCCGCCTCGTCACCCCTGACGGTCGGGTCGAGCCGCCGAGAAGGGCTAGGACGGGGTCCGCATCATGAGTTGGCGGGCGGCCTCGGTGACGCTGCCGGACAGCGACGGGTAGATCGCGAACGTGTGCGCGACCTGGTCGACGGTCAGCCCGTTCTGGACCGCCGCGCTGATCGGCAGGATCAGCTCACTCGCCCTTGAGGCGACGACCACACCACCGAGGACGGTGCCCGACCCCGGCCGGGAGTAGAGCTTGACGAAGCCGTCGGTCACGCCCTGCATCTTCGCCCGCGCGTTGGTCGCGAGGGAGAGCTTGATGGTCTCGGCGGGGACCTCGCCGGAGGTCACTCGGGCCGAGCTGACCCCGACCGTCGCGATCTCGGGGTCGGTGAAGACGTTCGCCGACACCGTCGACAGCCGCAGCGGCGCGACCGCCTCACCGAGGGCGTGCCACATCGCGATCCGACCCTGCATGGCGGCCACCGACGCCAGCATCAGCACCCCGGTGCAGTCACCGGCGGCGTACACGCCCGCGGCACTGGTCCGCGACACCCGGTCGACGCTGACGAAACCACGGTCGAGGCGGACCCCCACGTCCTCCAGCCCGAGGTCACCGGTGTTCGGCACCGACCCGACGGCGAGCAGGGCGTGGCTGCCAGCGACGGTGCGGCCGTCATCGAGCTTGACCACCACACCGTCGGCCGTGCGACTAACCGCACCGGCGCGGGCCCGTTTGAGGATCGTCATGCCGCGCCGCTCCTGCACCCGCTCGAGGAGCAGCGCCGCGTCGGCGTCCTCGCTCGGCAGCACCCGGTCCCGGCTGGAGACAAGCGTGACGTGCGATCCCAGCGCCTGGTACGCCGCCGCGAACTCGGCGCCGGTCACCCCCGAACCGACGACCACGAGCTCCGCCGGCAGCTCGGGCAGCTCGTAGAGCTGCCGCCAGGTCAGGATCCGCTCCCCGTCGGGCTCCGCCTCGGCCAGCACCCGCGGCGTGGCGCCGGTGGCGACCAGCACCACGTCAGCGGCGATGTCCTGCTCCGAGCCGTCGATCGCGCGTACCGACAGCCGGTTCGTGGCCACGAACCGGCCGGCGCCGGCAACCAGCCGGATGCCCTCCCGGCGCAACCGGCTGGCGATGTCGCCGGACTGGGCCTGCGCCAGTGCGAGCACCCGGGAGTTGACGGCCGGGAGGTCCACCGTAGCGGCGCTGGACGCACCGGTGCCGTTGGTCGGGCCCGAATGCAGCCGGATGCCCAACGACGCCGTCTCGTCCAGCCGCGTCATCGCCTCCGAGGTGGCGATGAGGGTCTTCGAGGGCACGCAGTCGGTGAGCACGCAGGCGCCGCCGACGCCGTCCCGCTCGATGACCGTGACCTCGGCACCGAGCTGCGCCGCCACCAGCGCCGCCTCGTACCCGGCCGGGCCGCCACCCAGGATGGCAATCGTCGTCACCTGCCGATTGTCCCGCACCCGCTGGGCCGCCGCCGACGCGTGCTCCGAGCCACGGGTTCCTTCCTGACACCTGCACCTGGAGGATCGGCAGACGGGGCAGCCGTCGACGTGTGAGGGAGGCAACCTGTGGCCGAGGACCTTCCGGAGCTGACCGTCGCCGACGCCGTCGCCTGGCGGGCGTGGCTGGGTGAGCATCACGAAGAGCAGGCCGGCGTATGGCTGGTGCTAGCCAAGAAGGGCATCGATACGCCGACCAGCCTGACCTACGATCAGGCGCTCGATGAAGCGCTGTGCCACGGCTGGATCGACGGTCAATCCCGGCGCCGGGACGAGACGACCTACCGCCAGCGCTTCACGCCCCGACGGGCCCGCAGCCCGTGGTCGAAACGCAACGTCGGCATCGTCGAGCGCTTGACGCTCGAGGGCCGGCTGCATCCGGCCGGCGTCGCCGAGGTCGAGCGGGCCAGGG
Organism: Mycobacteriales bacterium; assembly: GCA_038253225.1. GTDB lineage: Bacteria > Actinomycetota > Actinomycetes > JALYNC01 > JALYNC01 > JBBSHH01. Next base: position 5,351 of record JBBSHH010000023.1, read on the forward strand.
CCGACGGCCGCTGGGCGGCGGCGTACGCCGGCCAGGCCGAGATCGAGGTGCCGCCCGACCTCGCCGCCGCGCTGGCCGCCGACCCCTCGGCTCAGGCCATGTTCGACATCCTCACCCGGCAGAACCGCTACGCGGTTCTCTATCGGATCGCCGCTGCCAAGCGCGCCGACACCCGCCGCCGGCGGATCGAGCAGTTCGTCGACATGCTCGCCCGTGGCGAGACGGTCCACCCCCAGCGGCGCACGCTCCCCGGGTGACGCCGGTCGCCCGAGGTCGCGGCCCCGGCCGGGTGAACCGCCGACGGCCGCATCCCTCACCCGGAGCGCCGCACTACGCTCGCTCTCATGCCCCCTGTACGCCGCGTACGGCACGGGCGATGCGCTGACCTGCGGCGATGGGCGCGATCATGGCTCTGACCTGCGGAAATGATACTCAACGCTTCCCGTTGTCCCGCAGCGCTGCTCGTCGTCCTGCGGACTTTCTGCGGACTAGATGCGGACCGTCGCCGGGCCGTTGACAGCCGGCAGTCGGCGGCGTAGATACTGACCTGCCCGCGAGAACGCGGGCGGCCCCGACAGGTGCAGCTAACACCGGCCGGGGCCTAGGACCAGCCCCAGCTAGGAGGGCCAGCCCACGCGCGCCACCGTACCGACGTACGCCCAGCCCGACTGCCCCGCGTGGTGTCAGACCAACCACGGCCTAAAGGAGCGGGCCAGCGCCTACGACCACACGCCGGCCGGCCCGGTCGGCAGCGTCGAAGGACCGGCCGCGGCTGATGGTGCTGGCGGCGTACGGCGGCCTCCGGGTCGCGGAGATCGCCCGGCTGATACGCAAGACAGCCCCGCGCCACGAGAACGCGACCTCGGGCGCCAGAGTGACCTTACCGTCACGCTGCTCGTTCCGTTCGGCCACGATTCGCGCAGCTAAGGTCAACCCCTTGACTAAGTCCCTCATAGGCAACGGGCCGAAGGCGGCGACGGGAAACCTCATGGTTGGCCCAGCAACGCACAGTCGACGCCGCGCGGCCCTCGGGCCGTTCCGGCGCTGGCGGACCCTGGTGGTCGCCGCCGCATTGGCTCTCTGGTCGGCCGTTGCTAGCGGGCCGGCCCCGGCCGAAGCCAGAGGCCCGGCGCACAATATCCAGCACGTGGTGGTCATCGATCAGGAGAATCACTCCTTCGACGAGACACTCGGCGCCTACTGTCAGGCGCGGACGGGCCGCTGCGACGGCTACACCGGGCCCGTTCGGCTCCGGACCGGCGCGACGGTGCCGATGACCCAGAGCGCCGACGTGATCTCTCCGGACATCACGCACACCGTGCGGGCACAGCTGACTGCGGTGGACCGCGGAGCGATGGACGGGTGGGGCGACATCCCCGGCTGCTACGCGAACGGCGTGAACCTATGCCTGACGTACTACCTGCCGAACCAGATCCCGAGCATGACCGCTCTGGCCGACCGTTACGTGGTGTCTGACCGGACCTTCTCGATGGCCAACAGTCCGTCGTGGGGCGGCCACCTCTATCCGGCCGCAGCGACCCTGGACGGCTTCACCGGCGACATCCCGCAGGTCGCGGCCGGAGTGCCCGCCGGTCCCGGCTGGGGTTGTGACTCCAACCGGATCACCGCATGGAAGGACCCGAGCACCGGGAAGACCTCCGCACAGCCGTCATGCGTCCCGGCGCCGCCGGGCGCGCTGGACCCGACCCAGTACCCCTACGGCGGCGCCTTCCGGGCGACCACCGTGCCGACCGTGCCGACCATCTTCGACCGCCTTGACGCGGTCGGGTTGCCGTGGCGGCTGTACTCCTCGATCTACGTCTCGTCGATCTGCCCGTCCTTCGCAGAGTGCCTGTACGGGCCGCAGCACGCGAACGTGGTACCACCGGCCAACATCCTCACCGATGCCAAGAACGGCACGCTGCCGGCGTACTCGATCCTGCTTCCCACCGGGCCCGGCCCGGGAACCGGTCAGCACCCGCCGAGTTCGATGCTCGTCGGGGACAACTGGATCGGCAAGGTGTTGAACGCCCTCCAGACCAGCCCGCAGTGGTCCTCGACAGCGGTGTTCATCACCTACGACGACTGCGGTTGCTTCTACGACCACGTCCCGCCCGGCACCAACCCCGACGGTACGGCGCAGGGCATTCGGGTGCCGGTCATCGCCAGCCCGTACGCCAGGCCGGGGTACACCGACTCGACCCCGGCGACCTTCGCCTCAATCCTGCGCTTCACCGAGGAGGCGTTCGGGCTGGCCGCGCTCGGGCCGAACGACCTCGCGGCCTACGACTACGCCAACTCGTTCACCTTCGGTACAGCAAGGCCGACCGCCCGAGTCCAGCTCCGACAGCATCCGATTCCTGAGCGGAGCCGAGAGTTCATCGCAACGCATTCCGACGTGGGGGCGGCTGAAGCCGACCCCACGTGAGGGGGGCAGGTCCCAGCGCCCCGGCTCGGTTCACCCCCCGCCCCGTGACCGTGCAGACGGCGGCGGGCGCCTGGCCGGGTGGCTGACCTACTGGCGGCGGGACGCGGATGGCTGGCGCGGCTACGTTCGAGTACAAGACCGGGGTCGGGGAGGACCGGCTCGGCTGGTTCCACGCCGACCGACTGCGGCCTTTGGACGGCCAATGACCCATGTGTCATGGTGCCCGTGACGAGCGCATGCGTCTTCTGCGGCAATACACGCGGGCCGCTCACGCGGGAACACCTGACCCCCGTCTGGCTTGGCAAGGAATTGCCTGTCGTGCCTATTGGACGGCACGAGATGAGACAGCAGCGGCGGTGATATAACCGCTACATGGCAGTCGGCACCATATCAGAAGGGTGCGGCTCTTCTGAATTGACTCAAGCGGCACGGGGGATGATCGCGTTGGCGTAGCGGGGTTCATGAACTCTGCGGCGTTCTTGGGCGACGTGATGTGCCCAGTAGTCGGGGAAGTCGCCGTTGGCGTGGATGGCGCGCAGCTTGAGGACGGCCTCGGCGCCGTGCAGTCCCCATCGGGCTCCGGTGATGTCCATCCGGTCTTTCACCAAGTGCCGGCAGGCACCTTCGACGATTCCGGTGGCGATGGGCCAGCCGTTGGCGAGTGCGGTCGGGTAGTCGAGGTAGCCGCGCTTGTTGAGCAGGTAGGCGGCGCACCGATCGGCGTTGACGCGCTGGGCGGCGGGGAGGCCGAGGCAGGTGGCCTTGCGACGGATGGCGGCGGCCACGGTGCTTGCCTGCCCGCTCAGGATCGCCAGCGCCTTGTTGTTGACCCAGGTTTCGGCGTCCGGGTCGCCTTCGGGATAGAAGTTCCACGCCGCCCGCCACAGGTACTCGAGCACGTGGATGAAGTCGACCACGACGGCGACGGTGACATCGCGGGCGTTCGCTTCGGCGTGGATCCGGTTGATCTGGTGGTTGTTGCCGTCGACCAACGCCACCCAGGTGCGCGCGTGGGACGGGTCGCGCCGCTGCGCCTCGTCGAAGACCGCGGCCAGCACCGCGACGGTGTCGTCGAGCACGCTCGCGGTGAGCCACTTGTTGGTGCCCTTCGGGGCGTGGACGCGCTCGGCTGCGGTGCCGAGGACGTCGGCGTGGGTGCGCGGCACCGGGGTGAGGTCGTAGACCGCGCCGACCTCGGCCATCCGCTTGCGGTTGCGTTTCTCTCCCTTGGACAGCCGGGTCGTCAGCTTGGTCGAGGACGCCGCCGCGGCGGCCGCGGTCGCCGGGCGCAGCGCGTCGGGCCGCATGACGATGCCCTTGCCGTCGGCGAACAGCACGAGGACGTCGCCGGCGGTCACCGGCTTATGTGGTCGGTTGGCGTAGAAGCCTCGACGTCGGTGGCCGCCCGCGCCGTCAGCGCCTCCACCTGACGTTTGCCGCAGGCGGTGCCGGTGCGCGCGGATCGCCGCGGTGGCGTCGTCGAACGAGCCTGACGACGCGGCTTCGGCGGCCAGCCGGCGCAGGCCGTGGGAGTGCCGCTCGTCGGGCAGGTTGAGCGCCGCGTCGCCCGGGTGCAGGTTCGCCTTCCCGCGGCGGCGATACGCCAGCCGGCTCACGGTCACCTCGCCGAACACGGTCGCCAGGACACGGTGATGCCCGGCTTCCACGCTGCGGTGGGCCAGCCCGTCGGCATCGACAACGACCTCCTCCACTCGCACCTCGCGTTCGGCTCGCAGGTCCAGGTGGTCCTGGTAGAGCTGGCGGAGCAGCTCGCGCCCCTGCTCGGCCAGCTGGTCCTCCAGCGCCCCGTGCTCGAGCGAGCCGGCCTGCTGTCCGTCCAGGAACGCGCACACCTGCTCGAAACGCGCTCGGCTGTCGGCGAAGGCGTCCTGGTCGGCGCACCGAGTGTCCATCTCGTTGTGGTCTCCCTCCACGACCGTTCCCTTCAACGCAACCGCTGTGAGATGGGCATGGATGGACGATCCCGCCACGACCGGGAGGATGACAACGCATGCGCAGCGACACGCCGACGGCCTACGCGGCAACCCGCCGCGCGCTGGCCCAGACCATGGCCGAGATCGACGGGCTGCTACCCGGCAGCGTCGTCGTGCGCCACATGCGCTGCGGCAAGCAGAACTGTGCGTGCAAGGCCGACCCGCCCACCCTGCACGGCCCCTACATCCAATGGACCCGCACCGAACGCGGCAAGACCGTGACTCGGCTGCTCAGCGAGGAACAGCTCGCGCGCTACCAGCCGTGGTTCAACAACGCCCGCCGTCTCAAAGAGATCATCGCCAACCTCGAGATCGCCTCACTACACGCCGTCCAGCAGACGGAGAACCTCACCAAGCACGCAGATGGCGTCGGTTCACCAGCCCACGCGCAGCGTCAGCGCTAGGCCGAACCGTAACCACCGCCAGGCCGACAACGGTCGTCTGGCATTCCCTCCAGGAGAGCCGCACCCAAGTGATTCAGTCCCGCCTGGGGCACGCGTCGATCGTCGAGACGATGGACACCTACGGGCATCTGTTCCCAGAGTCGGAAGGCGCCACCCGGCAGGCCGTGGACGGGGCATACGCTGCCGCTCGGGCGGCTCGTGCGGACCTGCTGCGGACCGCGACCTCCGAATGCCGCCCCTGACCTGCGGAGATTTCTCTCATGCCCCTGTACGCCGCGTACGGCACCAACATGGACGCCGTGCAGATGCAGGAGCGCTGCCCGCACTCCCCTTCCCGGGGCTCCGGCTGGCTGCAGGGCTGGCGGCTGACGTTCGGCGGCGAGGACCGGGGCTGGGAGGGCGCGCTGGCCACCGTCGTGGAGGACGTCGGCGGCCGCGTGTTCGTCATGCTCTACGACGTGAGCCCCGCTGACGAGGCCGCGCTCGACCGGTGGGAGGGCGGCGACCTCGAGCTCTACCGCAAGATGCGGGTGCGGGTGCACACGCTCGACGGCGATGTGCTGGCGTGGCTCTACGTACTCGACGGGTACGAGGGCGGGCTGCCCTCTGCGCGCTACCTCGGCCTGATGGCCGAGGCCGCCGAGGCCGCCGGCGCGCCGGTCGACTACGTCAGCGACCTGCGCGCCCGCCCCTGCAACACCGTCGGGCGCTGACGGGCCGGCCACCGGCAGCGAGGCCGCCCGCTTTCTCGTTGGCCGCTGTCGGACCCGGGTCCTACTGTGGACCGAGTGCGAAGGACCGATAACCGACGCCGGGGGGCACCGTGCTCGACTCGCTGACGACCTTCGTCCTGCGCCATCGACGGCTGGTGGCCTGCGCCTGGCTGATCGCGCTGGTGCTCGGCGTCATCGGGACGCAGAAGGCCATCAACCGGCTGGCGTTCGACTTCTCCCTGCCGGGCCAGCCGGGCCACGAGACAGCCGTCACGATCATGAAGACGTACGGCAACGGCGGCGAGCAGGTGCCCTACGTCGCCGTCGTGACCCTGCCGCCGGGCCAGCGCGTGCAGCAACAGCAGTCGGCGGTCGGGGCGGCGTTCGGCGCCGTGCAGAAGGGAGTGCCGGGGCTGCGGGTCGTCGATTTCCCGTCGACCCAGGACCGCAGCTTCATCACCCGGGACGGGCGCTCGACGTACGCGCTGATCTTCGCGCCGACCCCGCGCGGCTTCGCGCCCGGGCCGGCTGCGGCGATCGAAGGGGTGCTCGCCAAGTCCCGCCCGGCCGGATCGACGTCGGGGCTGACGAGCCTGGACCTGCTCGGCAACGGTGGGGACTCCGGCGGTCCCGGCGTGCTCGTCGAGACACTGCTCGGCGGTCTCGGCGCGCTCGCGGTGCTGGCGTTCGTCTTCGCGTCGTTCCTGGCGCTGGTGCCGCTCGCGATCGCGGCGGTGTCGATCCTCTCGACGTTCCTCGTGCTGCTGGGGCTGACCTACCTGACCGACATCTCCTTCGTCGTGCAGTTCCTGGTCTCGCTGATCGGCCTCGGCGTGGCGATCGACTACTCCCTCATCATCGTCAGCCGGTGGCGGGAGGAACGCGCCCACGGCCGGGGCAACGACGAGGCTGTCCGGGTGGCGGTCCGCACCGCCGGCAAGGCTGTCGTGTTCAGCGGGGTGACGGTCGCGGTCGGCCTGGCCGCGCTCATCGTGCTGCCGGTGCCGTTCCTGCGCAGCATGGGGCTCGGCGGCATGCTCATCCCGTTGGTGTCTACCGCGGTGTCGCTGACCCTGCTGCCCGCGATCCTCGGGGGCATTGGACCGCGGGTCGACTGGCCGCGGATCCGCAAGGAGGGCGCCGCCGCCCGGGGCTGGTCGGCGTGGGCCCGGCTCGTCGTGCGCCGCCGGTGGGTGGCGGCCGGCGGAGCGCTCGTGCTGCTCGGCGCGCTCGTGGCGCCGGTGTTCGGGATCAGCATCGGGCTGGCCCGTAGCAACTCGCTGGCCCAGAGCGGTTCGGCGTACGACGCGCTGCACGTGCTGGAGCGCGGCGGGGTGACCAGTGGCATCCTGACCCCGATCGAGGTGCTCGTCCACGGCGGCGACGCGGCCGCGGTCGCCGCGCGGGCGGCGGCGGTCCCCGGCGTGCGGGCGGCGTACGCGCCGGACGGGCCGGTGTGGCGGCGCGGCGGCAACGCGGTCGCGGTGGTGGTGCCCAGGGCCGAGACGGTTGCCGGCGGCAGCGTGGGGGTCGTCAAGCGGGTCCGGGCGGCCCTTGCCAGCACGCCCGGGGTGGTCGGAGAGGCCGGTGCCGGGCCACTGCAGATCGACTACCTGAAGGCTGTCTACGGCAACTTCCCGCTGGTCCTGCTGCTCATCGTGGTGGTGACGTTCCTGCTGCTGGCGCGGGCCTTCCGCTCGCTGCTCCTGCCGCTGAAGGCCGTGCTGCTCAACCTGATGTCGCTGGCCGCGACGTTCGGTGCGTTGACGTTCTTCTGGCAGCACGGCCACGGCTCGCAGGCACTGTTCGGCATCGCCGCCACCGGCGCCATCACGTTCTGGCTGCCGATCGTCATCTTCGCGTTCCTCTTCGGCCTGTCCATGGACTACGAGGTGTTCATCCTCAGCCGGATGCGCGAGGAGTACGACGCCACCGGGTCGACCGACGCCGCGGTGATCGAGGGGCTGGGCCGGACCGGGCGGCTGGTCACGAGCGCGGCGCTGATCCTCTTCCTCGCGTTCATCTCGCTGGCCTCCGGCCCGCAGACCGACATCAAGGTGTTCGCCACCGGTCTCGGCTTCGGCATCCTGCTCGACGCGACGGTCGTCCGGGCGCTGCTGGTGCCGGCGCTGGTATCGCTGTTCGGCCGGTGGAACTGGTGGCTCCCGACCTGGGCGGCGAAGCCGCTACGGGTGGCACCCTCGGCGGCGATCCCGGAGCAGCGCCGGCCGCAGGCGGACCGGGTCGGCGCCGGGCGCGACTGAACGGTCGGGGCGGCTCGGGCCGGCAGATGTCCGACGGGCTGCGGGCTAGCCGGCGATCCGCTCGTCGACGCCGGTCGGCAGCCGGCCACCCAGCACCGGCGTCGGCGCTTCCGGGAGCGGCCCACCCGCCCGGGGCAGCTCCCCCGGCGTCGCGGTCTGCTCGTCCGGCGGTTCGTCGAGCGCGGTGAGGGCGGTGAGAGCGGTCGCCACGAACACCCGGACCCCGATGCCGATGCAGCGCTCGTCCACGTCGAAGTCGCCACGGTGCAGGTCCCGGGTGCCGACATCGGCCGGCGCCCGGACGCCGAGACGGCCGAGCGCCCCCGGCACCTTCTCGAGGTACCAGGCGAAGTCCTCGCCGCCCAGGCTCTGCTCGGTGCCCGCGATCGCGTCGATCCCCAGTGTCGACTCCACCGCCCGCGCCATCGTCTCGACCGCGCCGCGGTCGTTCACCACCGGCGGCACGCCGCGCCGGTAGACCACCTCGGCCTGTACGCCGGTCGGCGCCACGACCGCGCAGACCAGGTCGCGGATAAGGTCCGGCGCCGCCAGCCAGGCCGCGTGGTCAAGCACCCGGACGGTGCCCTGCGCCATCCCGCTCTGCGGCATCACGTTCGGCGCCGAGCCGGCGGCGATCTGACCCCACACCAGGCTCAGGCCGGCCCGCGGGTCCACCCGGCGAGAGAGCAGCCCCGCCACCTCGGTGACGACCAGGCCGAGGGCGTGGACGAGGTCGGCGGTCAGGTGCGGGCGGGCGGTGTGGCCGCCGGGGCCACGTAGCAGCACCTGGACCTGGTCGGCGGCCGCCGTAATCGGACCGGCGCGCAGCGCCACCGACCCGACCGCCGTCCGGGGGTCACAGTGCAGCGCAAAGGCGGACCCGACGCCCTCCAGGCCGCCGGCGGCCATCACGTCGAGCGCGCCGCCGGGGGTGAGCTCCTCGGCCGGCTGGAACAGCAGCCGGACCCGCCCCGGCAGCCCACCGGCCGCGGCCATCGCGGCGAGCGCCAGCCCGGCACCGAGCAGGCAGGTGGTGTGGACGTCGTGCCCGCAGGAGTGCGAGGCGCCCGACACCGTCGACCGGTACGGCACGTCGTTCTCCTCCGCCAGCGGCAGCGCGTCGAGGTCGGCGCGCAGCGCCACCGTCGGCCCGGTCCCGTTGCCGATGTCGCAGATGAGACCGGCACCGCCCGGCAGCAGGCGGGGCAGCAGCCCGGCACCCTCCAGCCGACTCTGCACCAGGGCGGTGGACGCGAACTCGGCCCGGCCCAGCTCCGGGTGCGCATGCAGCTCACGGCGTACGGCGACCAGCTCCGGCTCGTGCCGGACCAGCCAGCTCCGCAGGTCGAACCCGTTCACGCCACGGCCAGGGCGGTCGGCTGGTCGGTGCGCATCTCCTCCAGCAGCGAGTCGACGACCGCGACGAGGTCACCGCCGCTCGCCGCCGCCACCGCCCGCTGCCGGGCGTAGCTGGCGCCGGTGGCCAGCAGTCCGGTCACCGCGAGCAGCTCCTCGGTGCACTCCAGCCGGTCGGCCATCGGCCGCAGCTCCTCGACCAGCTCCTGGATCGAGTCCCGCAGCGGCACGGTGGCGCCCCGGTCGTCGGTGATGATCTCCGCGTCGAGGCCGTAGCGGGCGGCCCGCCACTTGTTCTCCCGCACCAGCCAGCTCTTCGGCGTCGGCAGGATGTACCCCCGGTCCAGCTGGGAGTTGAGCTGCTCAACGAGGCACTGCGACAGCGCCGCCATCATCGCCACCTCGGACAACGTCGGCAGCCCGTCACAGATCCGCAGCTCGACCGTGCCGAAGTTCGGGTGCGGCCGGATGTCCCACCACACCTCGCGTACGGACTGGATCGTCCGGGCCGAGATCAGCGACTCCATGTACTCCTCGAAGTCGGGCCAGCCGCCGAGCTGGTAGGGCAGCCCGGCGGTCGGCAGGGCCTCGAAGACCTTGCTGCGGCTCGACGCCAGCCCCGTGTCGGTGCCGATCCAGTAGGGGCTGGACGCCGAGAGGGCGAGAAAGTGCGGCACGTACGCGGTCAGCGCGTTGACGATCGGGATGACCTTCTCGGGCGACCGAACGCCGACGTGCACGTGTACGCCGAAGATCTGCAACCGGCGGGCCAGCCACTGCATCTGCTCGATCAGGGCGGCGTACCGCGGGTTCGGGCTGACCTGCTGGGTGGCCCAGTCGGTGGTCGGATGGGTGCCGGAGCACATCACCCCGAGATCGCGCCGGCCGGCCGCCTCGGTGACGATCCCCAACGTGTCGGCGAGGTCCTGCCGGGCCTCGTCCACGGTCGTGCAGACGCCGGTGATGATCTCGATGGTGGACTCGAGCAGCTCGTGTTTGGCCTTGGGGTGCTCCCCGTCGAAGGGCCGGCCCAGCTCGTCGAGGATCTCCGTGGCGCCGCTGCGCAGCTGGCGGGTCTCGAGGTCGACGAGCTCGAGCTCCCACTCCACCCCCAGGCTGGCCCGCGGCGAGGAGGCGAAGGGGATCTGCACGAGGGTGTCCCTTCCGCCGTCGCGGCCAGCATGGAGGCCAGCCGAATCCCGGGCGAGCCTAGCCACCAGCGTAAGGTGCGCCGGCGTGGAGACCCGAGCTGCGCCGGTCGCCGGGGCGGCGCAGGCGGCGCAGCGGGTCGCTCAGCTGACCGGGTGTGCCCGCCACGACGTCGCGGTGGTCCTCGGCTCCGGCTGGGTGCCGGCCGCCGACGCGCTGGGCCTCGCGACCGCCGAGTTCGCGGTGACCGAGCTGCCGGGGTTCGCCGCGCCGGCCGCCGCCGGGCACGCCGGGCGGCTCCGGTCGGTGCCGGTCGGCGGCCGCTCGGTGCTCGTCATGCTCGGCCGCACGCACCTCTACGAGGGCCACGGGGTGGCCGCGGTCGTGCACGGCGTGCGCACCGCGGTCGCCGCCGGCGCCCGCACGGTGGTGCTGACCAACGCCGCCGGCGGGCTACGGCCCGACCATGCCGTCGGGCAGCCGGTGCTCATCAGCGACCACCTCAACCTCACCGCCCGATCCCCCCTGGTCGGCGCCGAGTTCGTCGACCTCACCGACCTCTACAGCCGGCGGCTGCGCGAGCTGGCCCGCACGGTGGACCCGACGCTGACCGAGGGCGTCTACGCGGCGCTGCCCGGCCCGCAGTACGAGACCCCGGCCGAGATCCGGATGCTGCGGGGGCTCGGCGCCGACCTGGTGGGCATGTCCACCGCGTTGGAGGCCATCGCCGCCCGCGCGCTCGGTGCGGAGGTGCTCGGGATGTCGCTGGTGACCAACCTCGCCGCCGGGATGACCGGGGAACCGCTCGACCATGCCGAGGTCCTCGCCGCCGGGGCGGCCTCGGCCGAGCGGATGGGCCGGCTGCTCGCCGAGCTGGTCAGCCGGCTGTGAGCCGCCGGGCGCTGCTCACCGGAGCCGCCGGCTCGATCGGTACGACGCTGCGCCGCGGGCTGCCGGCGTACGGCTGGGGGCTGCGGCTGCTCGACACCGCCGACCTGGGCGCCGCCACCGGTGACGAGCAGGTGGTGCACGCCGACGTCACCGACCCGGCCGCCATGGAGGAGGCGATGCGGGGCGTCGACGCGGTCGTGCACCTCGCCGCGATCGCCGGCGAGGCGACCTTCGCCGAGATCCTCGACGTCAACATGGTCGGCACCTACGTCGTGTTCGACGCGGCCCGCCGGGCCGGCGTAGGGCGCATCGTCTACGCCAGCAGCAACCACGCGGTCGGTTTCACCCCCCGCTCGGCGCTCGCCGGGGTCGATGTGCCGATCCGCCCCGACACGTACTACGGCGTGTCGAAGGTGTTCGGTGAGGCGCTGGGCAGCCTCTACGCCGACCGCTACGGCCTCGCGGTCGGGTGCCTCCGGATCGGCAGCTTCCTCGACCGGCCCACCACCCGGCGGCACCTGTCCACCTGGCTGAGCCCCGGCGACATGGTCCGGCTGGCCGCGGCCGGGCTGGCCGCGCCGGACCTGCATTTCGCTGTCGTCTACGGGATCTCCGCGAACACCCGCGGCTGGTGGGACCTCACCCCGGGCCGCCGGATCGGCTACCTGCCGCAGGACGACGCCGAGACCTACGCCGGCGAGGTGCTCGCCGGGGCACCACCCGCCGACCCGGCCGACCCGGCCGAGCGCTACCTCGGCGGCGACTTCGGCGGCCCGGAGTACGACGCCGCGCCGTGACCGCCGACCTGCCGGCGCTGGCCGCGGCGTGGGCCGCCCAGGACCCCGACCCAGACACCCGGGCCGAGCTGGCCGGGCTGCTCGCCGCCGGCGACCTGGCCGCGCTGCGGGACCGGTTCGCCGGCCCCTTGCAGTTCGGGACGGCCGGGCTGCGCGGCGCGCTCGGGGCCGGCCCGAACCGGATGAACCGGTCGGTCGTCCGCCGGGCCGCCGGCGGCCTGGCGGCCTACCTGCGCTCCCACGGCGCCGTCGGACCGGTCGTCGTCGGCTACGACGCCCGCCACAAGAGCGACGTCTTCGCCGCCGACACCGCCCGGGTCCTGCAGGGAGCCGGCCGCCCCGCCCTGCTGCTGCCGAGGCCGCTCCCCACACCGGTGCTGGCCTACGCGGTACGTCGGCTGGGATGCAGCGCCGGGGTCATGGTCACGGCCAGCCACAACCCGGCCCAGGACAACGGTTACAAGATCTATCTCTCCGACGGCGCGCAGATCGTGCCGCCGGCCGACGCCGAGATCGCCACTGCGATCGAGGCGATCGGGTCGCTCGCCGACCTGCCGTTCGGGCCCGACGGGACGGTGGTCGGTACGGCCGTTCTGGATGGCTATATCGACGCGGTGGTCGGGTCGTTGCTGACCGACGCCCGCGACGTCCGGGTCGCGTACACGGCGCTGCACGGCGTGGGGAGTGCGGTCCTGCGGGCGGCGTTCGACCGGGCCGGCTTCGCCGCGCCCGCCGTCGTCGCGGCGCAGGACCGGCCGGACCCCGACTTCCCGACGGTGGCGTTCCCCAACCCGGAGGAGCCGGGTGTGATGGACCTGCTGCTCGCGACGGCCGCCGCAGCGGGCGCCGACATCGCGCTGGCCAACGACCCGGACGCCGACCGGCTCGCGACCGCGGTGCCCGACCGGGACGGCGGCTGGCGGGTGCTGAGCGGCGACGAGCTCGGGGTGCTCGTGGCCGACCACGTGCTCCGGCGGACCTCCGGCGACCGGCTGGTGGTCACCACGATCGTGTCGGGGACGATGCTCGGCAAGCTGGCGGCGACCGCCGGCATCCGGTACGCCGAGACGCTGACCGGCTTCAAGTGGATCGTCCGGGCGGCGCAGCGATATCCGCGGAGCACGTTCGTGTTCGGGTACGAGGAGGCGCTCGGCTACTGCGTCGGCGGGGCGGCCGGCCCGGTGGTCCGCGACAAGGACGGCATCGGCGCGGCGTTGATGGTCGCCGAGATGGCGGCGGCGGCGCGGCGGGACGGCCGGTCGCTGCTGGACCGGCTCGACGAGCTGGCCCGGGCGCACGGGTTGCACGCGACCGATCAGATCTCGGTTCGGGTCGACGACGTCACGCTGATCCAGGCGGTGCTGCGCCGGCTCCGGGCGGCGCCGCCTCGCGCGCTCGCCGGCCGGGCGGTGACGGCGGTGGTGGACCTGCTGGTCGGGGGCCTACCCGGCGGACTCCCGCCGACCGACGGGCTGGTCTACCGGCTGGGAACGCGGTCCGACGGGCGCGTGGTGATCCGCCCCAGCGGCACCGAGCCCAAGCTCAAGGCCTACCTGGAGACCGTCGTACCGGTGACCGGCGGCGCCGTCGCCGCTGCCCGGTCCCGGGCGGCGACCCGGCTGACCGAACTCCGCAGCGCCGTCGCCGCTCTCATCACCGGGTCCGGCTGAGCCCTGCGGCCCGGGCTGACCGGGCTGCCCGGACGTATCGTTGCCGGCGGAGACCAGGGAGGGTCATGACCACGACGGCAGCCGGCCTGACCGACGTCACCGCCTCCGCCGCGGCGCTGCGGCGGTTCCTGTTCGGGCTGCCCGGCGTGGACCAGGTCGGGGCGGAGCTCCGGACCGCCACTCTCGCCACCCGGTCGGTGAAGACCACCGCGAAGCTGGCTCTGCTCGACACCGCCGTCCGGATGATCGACCTCACGACGCTCGAAGGCGCGGACACCCCCGGCAAGGTCCGGGCCCTGTGTGCCAAGGCTCGCCGTCCCGACCCCGAGGACCCGACGGCCCCGCCGGTGGCCGCGGTCTGCGTCTACCCGGACCTCGTGACGCCGGCCGTCGAGGCGCTGCGCGGCAGCGGTATCGCGGTCGCCTCGGTGGCCACGGCGTTCCCGTCCGGGCGGGCATCGCTGGCCACCAAGCTCGCGGATGTTGCCGACGCGGTGCGCGCCGGGGCAACCGAGATCGACATGGTGATCGACCGTGGCGCGTTCCTCGCCGGCCGGTACTCCGACGTCTACGACGAGATCGTCGCCGTCAAGCACGGCTGCGGCGGCGCCCACCTCAAGGTCATCCTGGAGACCGGTGAGCTGGCGACGCTCGACAACACCCGGCGGGCGTCCTGGCTGGCCATGCTGGCCGGGGCGGACTTCATCAAGACCAGCACCGGGAAGGTGTCCCCCGCCGCCACCGCACCGGTGGCGCTGGTGATGCTCGAGGCGGTCCGCGACTTCGCCGCGGCGACCGGCACCGCCGTCGGCGTGAAGGTCGCCGGTGGGGTGCGCACCACCAAGGACGCGCTGCGCTACCTCGTGCTGGTGCACGAGACCACCGGCGACGACTGGCTGACCCCCGACCGGTTCCGGATCGGCGCGTCGGGCCTGCTCAACGACCTGCTGATGCAGCGGACCAAGCAGCGCACCGGCGCCTACGCCGGACCCGACTACTACACGCTGGACTGAGCGGCATGCCCACCTCGAGTCACCTCGATTTCGACTACGCCCCCGCACCCGAGTCCCGTGCGGTGGTCTCGCTGCGCTCGTCGTACGGGCTGTTCGTCGACGGCCGCTTCACCGCCGGCAGCGGCCCGACCGGCAAGACCGTGAACCCGGCGACCGAGGAGGTGCTGGCCGAGGTCGAGACCGCCGGGCCGGCGGACGTCGCCCGCGCGGTCGCCGCCGCCCGACGGGCGCAGACCGAGGTCTGGGGTCCGATGGCGCCGGCGGAGCGGGCCAAGTACCTGTACCGCATCGCCCGCCTGGTCCAGGAGCGCTCCCGCGAGCTGGCGGTGCTCGAGACGCTCGACAACGGCAAGCCGATCCGGGAGTCGCGCGACCTCGACCTGCCATTGGTCGCCGCGCACTTCTTCTACTACGCCGGCTGGGCCGACAAGCTCCCGTACGCGGGGTTCGGGCCGGCGCCGCAACCGCTCGGGGTGGCCGGGCAGGTGATCCCGTGGAACTTCCCGCTGCTGATGGCCGCGTGGAAGCTCGCGCCGGCGCTGGCCACCGGCAACACCTGCGTGCTCAAGCCGGCGGAGACCACGCCGCTGACCGCGCTGCACCTGGCCGAGCTGCTGCAGCAGGCGGAGCTCCCGCCGGGCGTGGTGAACGTGCTGACCGGTGCCGGGGAGACCGGTCGGGCGCTGGTCGGGCACCCCGGCGTGGACAAGGTCGCGTTCACCGGGTCCACCGAGGTCGGCAAGGAGATCCTGCGCACGCTCGCCGGGCGCCGTACCCGGCTGACCCTGGAGCTCGGCGGCAAGGCGGCGAACATCGTCTTCGACGACGCACCGATCGACCAGGCGGTCGAGGGCATCGTGCAGGGCATTTTCTTCAACCAGGGGCACGTGTGCTGCGCCGGCTCGCGCCTGCTCGTGCAGGAGTCCGTCGCCGAGGAGCTGCTCGGCCGGCTCAAGCGCCGGCTGGCCACGCTGCGCCTCGGCGACCCGCTGGACAAGAACACCGACATCGGGGCGATCAACTCCGCCGAGCAGCTGGCCCGGATCCGGGAGCTCACCGACGCCGGCGACGCGGAGGGGGCCGCCCGCTGGTCGCCGCCGTGCGAGCTGCCCGACCGCGGCTACTGGTTCCCGCCGACGGTGTTCACCGGGGTGACCCAGGCGCACCGCATCGCCCGCGAGGAGATCTTCGGGCCGGTGCTGTCGGTGCTCACCTTCCGCACGCCGGACGAGGCGGTGGAGAAGGCGAACAACTCGCCGTACGGGCTCTCCGCCGGGGTGTGGACCGAGAAGGGCTCGCGCATCTTGGCGATCGCCGCGCGACTGCGGGCCGGGGTGGTCTGGGCCAACACGTTCAACCGATTCGACCCGGCCAGCCCCTTCGGCGGCTACCAGGAGTCGGGCTTCGGCCGGGAGGGTGGCCGGCACGGGTTGGCGGCGTACCTCGATGTATGAGCGGCTCGCGGTGCGCAAGACCTACAAGCTCTACCTCGGCGGCGCTTTTCCCCGGTCGGAGTCCGGCCGGTCCTATCCGGTGCGCACGGCGGGTGGGGAGTTTCTCGCGAACGCCGCGCAGGCCTCGCGCAAGGACGCCCGGGACGCGGTCGTCGCCGCCCGCAAGGCGTTCCCGGGATGGTCGGCCGCCACGGCGTACAACCGCGGGCAGGTGCTCTACCGGGTGGCCGAGCTGCTCGAGGGCCGCCGGGAGCAGTTCGTCGAGGAGGTCGCGGCCGGCGAGGGCGCGGCGACGACCGTCGCCCGGAGCCAGGTGGACGCCGCCATCGACCGCTGGGTCTGGTACGCCGGCTGGGCCGACAAGCTGGCCTCGGTCGCCGGGTCGACCAACCCGGTGGCCGGCCCGTACTTCGATTTCTCGCTGCCGGAGCCGACCGGGGTGGTGGCGGTGCTGGCGCCGCCGACGTCGTCGCTGCTCGGGCTGGTGTCGGTCCTCGCGCCGGTGATCGTGACCGGCAACACGGCCGTCGTGGTGGCCGACGAGGCCGCGCCGCTGCCGGCCGTGACGCTCACCGAGGTGCTGGCGACCAGCGACGTCCCCGGCGGGGTCGTCAACCTGCTTACCGGCCGGGTCGCGGAGCTCGCGCCGCCGCTGGCGAGCCACCGGGACGTGAACGCGATGGACCTCGCGGGGGCGCCTGCCGAAGCGGTGGCGGAGCTGGAGCGGGCCGCGGCAGACAACGTCAAGCGGGTGCTGCGCCCGGACCCTGACCCGGACTGGTCGGCCGAGCCCGGCCTGCGCCGGATGCTCGCCTTCGTCGAGACCAAGACGGTCTGGCACCCGATCGGGCTGTGAGCCGGACGCTCTTACGTCCGGTGTCACAGCCGATGTCACACCGGGAGCACCCAGCTTTCCACCCCGCGCAAAATCAGCCGTAGCCGCAGCACGTCCTACGACTTCGCCTACCGCGTCGCGGGATCGACGAGCGCTTCGACAGCCGCGCTTGCCCTCAACGCCCGTGCCCGGCCGCAAACGAGGCTTGCCGTACGTGCTGGATTATCGCTCCGGCCATCGGAACGTGTTGCCCGTCGCTACGTTGCGGCCGGGGCACAACGAGCCAGGGACGCCCAGGCGCGTCCGGCGGCCACGTGAACGCTGCGGTTTTCGGCAAGAACCGGCCTTCTGGACGCTCCAGCCCCGCTGGGCACGTCGCAGTGACCGCAAAGACCGGCGATCAGCCAGCGGCCTCAGGGTTTGGGGTTGAGTCGGATCAACAGGCGTGAGACCGCCGATTCGAGCTCGTCGAGATCACTGCCGACCGTGGTGGTGACGATCGCGTGCGAGGTGTCGAAGTACCGGTGCGTGAGTTGATCCCGCATGGCGGCGATCTGCTTCCAGGGGATGGTCGGCTCCGTCGCCAACAGGTGCGGTGAAAGCGCCTTGACGGCCTCACCGATCTCCAGAATATGCGGATACGGACCGCGTCGAAGACCAGGCCGTCGGAGAGATCACCGCGTCGCAGGTGCGCGCGGATGGCCGCGCTGGCGGTGACGATGTCGCTCAGCCGCTGGTCGTCGTGACGCTTCACAGGCGAACCAGGTCAGCCTCGACGGCCGGGCGTACCTTCGGCTTCAGGTCTGCCTCAGGGATCAGGTCGACCGAGCATCCGAGCAGGTCCTCGAGCGCTTCCCGTACGCGCCCCAAGCCGAGCATCCCCATCCCCTCGGGGAGCTCGACGAGGAGGTCGATGTCGCTGTCTGGACGATCCTCCCCGCGGGCCACGCTCCCGAACACACCCAGGACGTGTACGCCGTGCTCGGCTGCGATGCGGATCATCTCGGCTCTTCGACGACGCAGTCGAAGACCGATCGGGCCCGTCAGTCGCCTCAGGCCTTTCCTCGGAGTTCCGATCCTGATCTCGAGTTCGTAACCTGTTGCCGCGATCAGGGCTGCGAGGGTAGGAACCGAAGGCTGCCGTCGACCGGCCTCGTACACGCTGATGACGCTCTGCGTGACGCCTGCCCTGCTGGCTACGTCCGCCTGAGACAGGCCGGCGGCCGTCCGCGCCTCGCGCAGCAACCTGCCCACATGCGTGGCTTCCCCCGAGAAAAATAGCGGATTGTGCATGCCTGGGGCAAGGCGATGTGTCGCAGAACAGCCGGCGACCCGTCCAGAGGCGCCGTTCGGTCCCGCACCGCCACCGCCACACCCGCAGAGGTGGTTGACCAACTGGCCGCCGGCTGCTTGCTCGCGGGATTCTGTATGGCGTGACCAACGATCAAGCTCTCTGCCTGGACTGTGGCCTCGACACCGCACCATGCGATAGACGCCGCGGCTGCAGGCACAAGGGCCGGTGGGAGTACTACATGGTTCACGGCCTCGTATGGAGCGTCGCCGGGCGGCCCAAGGGGCATCTGTGCGTCGGTTGTCTTGAATCCCGACTGGGGCGGCCACTCAACGCGTTGGACTTCACGTCCGCCCCGGTGAACGAGCCAAGCCCGTGGGACACCGCCCGACTGGCTCAACGACGACGATCGGCACCCTGAGGTTCGTGACACACCGACGGGGTCGCCCGGTCGGGCAAAAGCGCTGTTCCGGAGGGTCGGGCGCCGAGGGCGGTTAGCCGGCGTTAGCCCTGCCGCCGACGGGCTCGGGCCCGACGCGGTGGGAGAATCGGCCCGTGCTGGAGGACGGTTGGGCCAGGCTCGCTGACGCCTTCGTCGAGGCGGCCGATGCCACCGTGAAGGGGCGGGTACGCACGTACGTCCTGCATCAGCAGTTGCTTCGGCACCTCCCAGCGCCTCCCGCCACCGTCCTTGACGTCGGGGGCGGGGCGGCACACCAGTCCCTGCCGCTCGCCAGGCTGGGCTACGAGGTGACCGTGGTGGACCCTTCCGCAGCAATGCTCGTCAAGGCGGAACAGCGGGTGAAGGCCGAGCCGGATGAGGTGCGGCGGCGTGTTCGGCTCATCGAGGCAGACGGGGCGGACGCCCACCAGGCCGTGGGCGGCGGGACCTTCGGGGCCGTGCTGTGCCACGGCGTCCTCATGTACCTCCCGCAGCCCGAGCCGATGCTCGATGCCTTGTGCCGCTGCGTCACGCCCGGCGGCCTGGTGTCGCTTATGGCGCTCAACGGCCAGACGTTGGCCGTGCGCCCCGCGCTGGAACGCCGCTGGGCGGATGCGTTGGCAGCCTTCGACGCCAGCGGCGAACTCGGTGTGCTGGGGACCCAGACCCGAGCCGACACCGTCGAGGGGCTGTCACAGTTGATGCGTCAGCGCCAGGTGGACCCTGTCGCCTGGTACGGCGTCTGGCTGTTCGTTGACTGGCTCGACCTGCCCGTCGAGGCCACCGACGTGGAGGCCGTCGCTGCCGTCGAACTACAAGCGAGCCTGCGCGACCCCTACCGGCAGTTGAGCCGGGTCTTCCACCTTGTCGGGCACCGGCGGTAGGTGCCGTTAGCCGCCGCGCGTAGGCGCCGCTAGGTCGGCCGTCGACCGGGGTCGTTGTCTTGCCGGTAGCGGTTGTCCGCTACCGGTGGCGTCCAGACGATCAAGCGTCCTCCTCCTGTGGAAGGGACCGTTCTGGCCGCTGGGCGGCCCGCAACCTGTGTGAACCGTCCGACTTCGCGGTGGCGGGTTTCCTGGCCCGCTACCGGGAGCCCACCCTGAGTCCCTACCGCCGTGACCTGCGCTGCTTCTGGCAGTGGTGCGCCGATCACCAGCTTGAGCCGCTCGCCGTCAGGCGGCCGCACCTCGAGCTGAATTGCGCGAACTGGAGCAGCGCGGCTACGCCCCAGCCACAGTAAGCCGACGGCTGTCCACCGTCGCCGGACTGTTCAAGTACGCGGTGATCGACGAGCTCGTCGCGGCTAACGGCACCGCGGCCGTGACCCGGCCGAGGGTGCCGTGGGAAGGGCAACCGCCGCACCCGTGCTGCATCCGCTCGAGTTCGCCGCCGTGCTCAGCGCCGCCTGCGGGCACAGCGACACCGCCCACGCGCTCGTCGTCCTGCTTTTCATGCTCGGGCTACGGGTCAGCGAAGCTGCAACATCCAGCCTGCTCGGCTGACGCAGCCCCGGTGACAGTGGGTCCTTTTGCGCCGTTGACAAGCTGGGGGGGCGGGCTAATGTGCAAGCGCGGAGTCCTCGACCGGAGGGTGAGTTCATGCCCAAGTACCTGATCAGCGCCAACTACACAGCCAAGGGCATGGAGGGGGTCCGTGCCGCCGGCGCGAAGTCCCGCGCCGACGCCGTGTCGACCATGCTGGAGGCCATGGGCGGCCGGCTTGAGTCGTTCCACTTCGCGTTCGGCGACACCGACGTGTTTGCCATAGCCGACGCACCCGATGACGAGGCCGCCACGGCGGTGGCCATCGCGATCAACAGCAGCGGTGCGGTGAGCGCCCGCACCACCAAGCTGCTCACGGTGGAGCAGGTCGACGAGGCGCTCCGGCGCACGGTGGACTACCGGCCGCCCGGCGCCTGACCGCGGCGGTCCGGCGGTTCGGCCCGATCCGCCAACCACCTCCGGGCGTCGTGGTGACGTCGCTTCGCGCGGCAGTTTCGCGTAGAGCTCGCGGGCGATGTAGCGCTTGAGGCAGCGGATCGCCTCCGGCTTGTTCTTGCCTTCTTTGATCCTCTTGTGGAGGTACGCGCGGGTGCGGGTCGCTGCGCATCCGGACGAAGGCGATCGCGCCGGAGGGCGGCGTTGGCCTGCCGGTCGCCGCCGCGGTTGAGGCGGTGCCGGTTGGTCTTGCCGCTGCTCGCCGGGATCGGGTTGGAGCCTAGTAGTGCGGCCCAGGCGCTTTCGCTGCCGGGCCGGTGCGGGTTGTCGCCGGCGGACACCAGCAGGGTGGAGGCGGTGTCCGGGCCGACGCCGTGGGCGGCGATCAGGTCCGGTGCGGTGACCTTGGTGATCCGCGCCAGGCGCACCACGACGCGCCCGAGTTGGGCCTCGAGCAGCTCGATGCGTTGGGCGAGCTCGCGCAGCGCGAGGCGGATGACGGCGAGCAGGCTGTCGTCCTCCCGGCCGACCCGGAAGGCCGCGCAGGTCGTGATCAGCTCGTCGGTGTTGAGCGCGCGCAGCCTGCTGCGCAGCTCGTCGGGGGCGGTGGCGATGAGGTTTCGGAGCTGGTTCAGCGACTGGGTGCGGTTCTTGTTCGCGCTGCCCTGTGCGTCAGGCTGGTGTGAGACACCTCGGGTAGCACGTCCTCCCTCCAGCACAGGGCGAGAACAGGTTGATCACGTTGACTCTTACGACCGCAGACCTTGACCCGGTAGCGACCGATGATGGGGCGATGAGTCCCCGTTCGGACCGACCCCGCCGACGCGTGTTCACTGCCGAGTACAAGCAGAAGATCCTGGCTGAGTACGACGAGCTGGACGAGCCGGGGGCCAAGGGCGCGCTGCTGCGCCGGGAGGGTCTGTACTCCTCCCACCTGGTCGAGTGGCGCCGCGCCCGCGACGCTGGCGTGCTGAGCGGGCTGACCGGCCGGACCCGACCGGCCAACCGCAGTACGCATGAGGTCGAGAACGAGCGGTTGCGGCGCGACAAGCAGCGCCTGGAACGTGAGTTGGCCAAGACCAAGGCTGCGCTGGAGATCGTGGGAAAAGCACACGCGCTCTTGGAGATGCTCTCCGAGAGCGCGGACACCGAGCCGCGGTCGAAGCCGTGATCACCCCTGCGGTGTTGCTGCTGGCCGAGTTGACCTCGACCGTCCGGGCCTGCGGGCTGCTGGGTCGGCCCCGGGCCAGTCACTACCGCGACCGGCGGCCGGTGCCGATGGTGCCGGCGCAGCGCACGCCACGGCCGGCGCCGCCGAACGCGCTGACCGCCGTCGAGCAGGACGAGGTCATCGCGGTGCTGACCGGCCCGAGGTTCTGCGAC
>JBBSHH010000024.1:0-27017 GCA_038253225.1 Mycobacteriales bacterium
AACGACCACGGGACCCACCTCCGGGGGTGCCGGAAGGCCACGGCGCGCGCCACGCCCGGCCTTCAAGGGAGAGAACCTGACGGTCCCTTCCAAGCACCTCCGGAGGTGTCAGTGAAGGACTACCTCAGGTCATATCAGCCCAGCGTCAGGGCCCGCCGCAGCCAGTCCGAGACGTCGGATGCGTGGTAGACCCGCTCGGTCGGCTCGATGCCGTCGAGGAACGTGCGGTAGGTCAGCGCCTGGCGCAGCGCCGCCACCGGTGCAATGAGCTCGGCGGCCCGGTCCGGGTCGCTGCCGGGGACCGCCCGACGCCAGTGCGCCAGCCAGACCTTCTGCACCCGCGCCCGCACCGCCGGGTCGACGGCGGACCGGAAGAACGCCGGCAGGTCCAGCAGTGGGTGGCCGACCCCGGCGTCGCCCCAGTCCAGCAGCACCAGCGACCGGCCGTCCGAGCGCCAGTTGCCGGCGTGGAAGTCGCCGTGGACCAGGGTGTCCGGCAGCCCGCACCCGGCGAGCGCGACCAGCCGGTCGGGCAGCGCCCCGACCAGCCGTGCCAGCCCGCGCTGCTCGTCGACGCGCAGCCCCGCTCGGGTCTCCGCCCGGTCCAGCAGCGCGCTCAGCAGCCCGGGGAGCGCCGTCGACCGCCAGTCCGGCAGGCCGGCGCCGAGCAGCTCGCCGGTCCGGCCGACGAACGCCTGCTGCAGCGCCACCAGCCGCCGGACCATCTCGGTCAGCGTCGGCTCGCCGGCCCCGAACAGATCGACCCCGGGGACGTCGCCGAGCAGCACCCGCCCGGGCGCGGTCGCGATCAGCGGCGGCACCAGGCCGCGGTCGTACGCCGCGACCAGCTCGAGCACGGCGCCCTCGTGGGCGAGGAACGGCGGGGTGGCCTTGCACCAGGCCGTCGCCCCCGAGGCGAGCCGCAACCGCAGCACGAGGGAGAGGTTCCACGACTTCACCTGCTCGACCGACACGACCGCCCCGTGCCCCGCCGCGTCCAGCGCCTGCGCCGCCCAGCGAGCCAGCTCGGCCACCCCGCCCGGCCGGGCCCACGACGCCCGCAGCGGCTGTTCGTCGATGACCACGGCGGACGGCGCCAGCGCCACCTCCGCCAGGCCGGCGGTCTCGGCGAGGTAGCTGACCACCTCGCCGGCCGCCTCGAGCAGCCGCAGCACGCTCACCTCGACGCCGAAGAGCTCGCGGGCGCCGGTGACGACCGGCTCGACGTCGGGCCACCACGGCGAGGCGACGTCGTACGCCGGCAGCTCCCCGAGCACCGCCCCGGCCGGTGAGCACAGGACCAGGCAGACCCGGCGCGACATGACCGGCCAGGCTAGCGGCCGGTCGGTCCCCGACCCGCCGCCGCACCCGCTGCGCTATGGGCCGGGATCCGGTCCCGGGCCCAGCGCCCGGTGCTGCTCCGGGCGGTAGACCTCCAGAGGTCGGCTGCCCCGGCGGGGACCGCCGTTGGCACTGACGACGGAGATCCAGGGCAACACGATCGCGGCCACCAGCAGCGCGATCCGCGCCGGTGGGTAGGGGATCACGATCGCGAGCACGAAACAGACGGTGCGCACGCCCATCTTGAGCAGGTAGCTGCGGGTACGGGCGCGGATCTCGTCCGGCCGGCTGGGCGGCGCCGAGGTCAGCTGGAAGACCGGTTCGTCGGTGGTGGGGCGGCGCTGCCGCCGGAGCTGCCTCACACCCCTCAGCGTCCGCCGCCGGGGCCGATAGCGCCACCCGGGTCACGGCCGGCCGGGTGCCCCGCGGCCCGCACCAGCGCTCGGCGGACCAGCAGCCGGGCCAGGTGCCGCCGGTACTCGGCGCTGCCGTTGATGTCGCTCACCGGGCTGGTCCCCTCCGCCGCGGCGTCGGCCGCCGTCTCGGCCGCACCGCCAACGGCCAGCACCGCCTCGACCGCGCCCGCCCGGACCGGTGTCGGGGCCATGTTCACCAGCGCCACGCCAGGCCGGGGGCCGAGCACGACGGCCGCCCCGACGATCGCCCACTCGTTGCTGCGGCGGCCGAACTTCTCGTACGCCCAGCCCGGCCCCGCCCCGTCGACGACGGCCACCGACCGCGGCACCCGCACCTCCAGCAGCATCTCCTCGGGGTCGAGCGCGGTCTCGAGGAAGCCGGTGAAGAAGTCGGTGGCCGCCACCTCCCGGCGACCCTCCGGCCCGGCCAGCACGAGTCGACCGCCCAGCGCCAGCACCGCCGCCGGCAGGTCCGCGGCCGGGTCGCCGTGGGCCAGGGAGCCGCCGATCGTGCCGCGGTGGCGCACCTGCGGGTCGCCGACGAGCCCGGCGACGTAGCCGATCAGCGGGGCGTGCACGGCCAGCACCGCCGAGGTCTCGAGGTCCCGGTGCCGGGTCAGCGCACCGATCGCGACCTCGCCGTCCTCGACCCGGACGTAGCAGAGCTCGCGCAGCCGGCCGACGTCGACAACGACCGCCGGGGTGGCCAGCCGCAGCTTGAGCAGCGGCAGCAGCGAGTGGCCGCCGGCGAGCAGCTTGGCCTCGTCGCCGTACTGCGCCAGCAACCGGATCGCACCCTCGACCGAGTCTGGGCGGAGGTAGTCGAACGGCGCTGGGATCACTGCGCCGCCCGCAACACCGCACGGACGATGTTGTGGTAGCCGGTGCAGCGGCACAGGTTGCCCTCGAGGCCGTGCCGCACCTCGGCCTCGGTCGGCGACGGGTTCTCCGCCAGCAGCGACACGCAGGCGAGCACCATGCCCGGCGTGCAGTAGCCGCACTGCAGCCCATGCTCCTGCTGGAACGCCTGCTGCACCGGATGCAGCACACCGTCGGTGGCCAGCCCCTCGATCGTCGTCACCGCGGCGCCCTCGGCCTGCACCGCCAGGACCGTGCACGACTTCACCGACTCGCCGTCGAGCAGCACCGTGCAGGCGCCGCAGGAGGAGGTGTCGCAGCCCACGTTGGTGCCGGTCAGCCCGCACGCGTCGCGCAGGTAGTGGACGAGCAGCAGCCGTGGCTCCACCTCGTCGGCGCGGGTCTGCCCGTTCACCGTCATGGTGAGCTCCATCAGCGCTCCGCCGCGTTCTGCACGGCCCGCCAGACCCGCTCCGGGGACGCCGGCATGTCCAAGTGGCGTACGCCGAAGGGCGCCAACGCGTCGACGACGGCGTTCTGCACCGCCGGGGTGGACCCGATCGTGCCGGCTTCGCCGATGCCCTTTGCTCCGAGCGGGTTCAGCGGCGTGGGGGTCTCCATCGCCACCAGCTCGAAGCTGGGCAGGTCCGGCGCCGAGACGATGGCGTAGTCGGCGAACGTGGTGGTCAGCGGGTTCCCGTCGTCGTCGTAGCGCACCTCTTCGAGCAGTGCCTGCGCGGCGCCCTGGGCGATCCCGCCGTGGCGCTGCCCCTCGACGATGAGGGGGTTGAGCACCCGGCCGGCGTCATCGACGGTGATCATCCGGGTTAGCCGGACCTGTCCGGACTCGGTGTCGACCTCGACGACCGCCACGTGCGCCCCGAAGGGGTACGTCGCCTCCGCCGCGAACGCGCCGGCCGCGGCCAGCGGCTCCGGGGCCGCCGCGGCCAGCTGTGCCCAGGTCAGCCCGGCGCCCGGGTCGCCGGCCACCGTGAACCGGCCGGCGCCGCGGTCGAGCACCAGGTCCCCGGGGTCGGCCTCGAGCAGGTCCGCCGCGGTCTTGCGGGCCGACTCGACGAGGGTCAGCGCAGCCTCGCCCACGGCGGCGCCGCCGAGCTGCAGGGACCGCGAGCCACCGGTGCCGCCACCGACCGGCACCTCGTCGGTGTCGCCGTGCAGCACGGTGATCCGCTCGTGCGGGATGCCCGTGTGCTCGCTCGCGATCATCGCCCAGGACGTCGCGTGGCCCTGGCCGTGCGGCGACGTGCCGGTGTGCACGGTCGCGCCGCCGTCCGCGTGCACCACGATCCGGGCCACCTCGTCGCCGGAGCCGGTGACCTCGACGTAGACCGACAGCCCGATCCCGAGCTGGACCGGGTCGCCGGCGGCCCGGCGGCGGGCCTGCTCGGCCCGCAGCTCGGTGTAGCCGGCGGCGGCGAGCACCCGGTCGAGCGCGGTGGCGTAGTCGCCGCTGTCGTACGTCGCCCCGCCCGCCGTCGTGTACGGGAACGCGTCGGCCGGCAGCAGGGTGCGCCGGCGCACCGCCGCCGGGTCCATCCCGATCTCCGCGGCGAACAGGTCGACGGCCCGCTCGATCGCGGCGGTGGCCTCCGGCCGGCCGGCGCCGCGGTAGGCGATCGTCGGCGCGGTGTTCGTGACGACGCTGACCGCGCGGCTCTCCACCCGGGCGATGTCGTACACGCCGCTGGTCATCAGCCGGGTCAGCTCCGGCAGCATCCCGCCCATCCGCGGGTAGGCGCCGACGTCCTGGCGGATCTCGAGCCGGTAGGCCAGCACCGTGCCGTCCCGCCGGCCGCCGATCGTGACGGTCTGCTCCTGAGCACGTCCGTGCCCCATCGCGGTCAGCGACTCCGACCGGGTCTCCGCCCAGCGCACCGGCCGGCCGAGGCGCCGGGCGATCCAGCCGAGGAAGGCGTCTTCGGGCGACAGACCGAACTTCGCGCCGAACCCGCCACCGACGTCGGGGGTGATGACGTGCACCGCACCCGGCGCCAGCCCCAGCTGCTCGACGAGCTGATCGCGGCTGTCCTGCGCGTTCTGGGTGGTGGCCCAGAACGTCAACCGGCCGTCGTTACCCCAGGCACAGGCAGCGGCCCTGGCTTCCAGCGGCGCCGGTGCGACCTTGGAGTTGACGATGTCTGCGGTGAGGACGACCTCGCAGTCGGCGAACAGCGTCTCGTCCAGACCGTCATCGAGCCGCAGCGCGACGTTCGTACCGGCGTCGGGGAACAGCAGCACCTCGTCGCGCAGGGCGTCGGCGGTGCGGACCACCACCGGCATCGGCTCGTAGTCGACGGAGACCAGCTCGGCCGCGTCCTCGCCCTGGTAGCGGTTCACGGTGACGACCGCGGCCACCGGCTCGCCGACGAACCGGACCACGTCGTGGGCCAGCCATGGCCGCAGCATCGTCGGGTTCAGCCCGTTGACCTCGGGCGGGATCGGCTCCAGGTCGTCGACGTCGGCCCCGGTGTAGACCGCGAGCACGCCGGGGGAGTCCAGTGCCGCGCTCGTGTCGATTCCGGTGATCCGGGCCGCAGCCAGGCTCGAGCGTACGTAGGTAACCCAGCCGGCTCCGGCCAGCCGCGGGTCCCGGACGTCGTCGACGTAGACACCGCCGGTGGTGAGGAACTTCGGGTCTTCGACCCGGACCACGCGGTTGCCGAGGATGCTCACGCGCGACCTAGACGCCGGTGCCCGGCAGCGCCGCCCCGCCGCCGTCCGGTGCCGGCGGGCCCGGCGGGGCCGGGATGAACCTGCCGCCGCCGCTGACGTCGATGACACCGCGTTCGGCGAAGACGTACCGGCCGTCGAGCACCCGCATCGCCGCCGCGTAGTTGTGCGCGTCGTCGTTGACCCACAGGTCGTGGAAGAGCCGGTCCGCCCGCCGCCGGGCCCCGCGGCAGAACAGGTCGGCGAGCTCCACCGCGGCGGCGGCGTCCGGGTCGGCGTCGTCGAGGAACATCTGCGCCCGCATGACCGCCGCCGACATCGCGAACAGCTCGGCACCGATGTCGACGATCCGGCCGAGGAACGCCTGCTTGCGCTCCAGCCGGCCCTGCCAGCGCGACATCGCGTAGAAGGTCGAGCGGGCCAGCTTGCGGCTGTGCCGCTCGACGTAGCGTAGGTGGGTCCCGAGCGCCCCGAACTCGGCGTACGACGAGGGCTTCTGCCCCGCGCCGACCGCCAGCGGCGGGAACCACCTGGCGTAGAACCGGCCGGCCGCCAGCGCCGATTTGGCCTTGCCCTTGAGGTCGACATCCGGGTCGATGATGTCGCCGGCGACCGAGAGGTGCTGGTCGACGGCCTCGCGGGCGATGAGCAGCCGCATGATCTCCGACGACCCCTCGAAGATCCGGTTGATGCGGATGTCGCGGAGCACCTGCTCGGCCGGGACCGGCCGTTCGCCGCGGGCCTGCAGCGATGCGGCGGTCTCGAAGCCGCGGCCGCCGCGGATCTGGACCAGGTCGTCGACGACCTGCCAGGCGTGCTCGCTGGCGTAGAGCTTCGCCAGCGCCGCCTCGATCCGGATGTCGTTGCGCTTCTCGTCCGCCATGATCGACGACATCTCCAGCACGGCCTCGAGGCCGAAGGCCATCCCGGCGATGTAGGCGATCTTCTGCGCGACGGCCTCGTGCCGACCGACCGGCATCCCCCACTGGACCCGTTCGTTGGACCACTCCCGGGCGATCGTCAGCGACCACTTCGCCGCCGCCGCGCAGATGGCCGGCAGCGAGAGCCGCCCCGTGTTCAGCGTGGTCAGCGCGATCTTGAGGCCGAGCCCCTCCCGGCCGATAAGGTTCGCCGCCGGCACCACTACGTCGGTGAACTGCGTGACGCCGTTCTCGATGCCGCGCAACCCCATGAAGCTGTTGCGGTGCTGCACCTCGATGCCGGCCGAGTCGGCCTCGACGACGAACGCGCTGATCCCGCCGCGGTGCCCGTCCGACTTCGGCACCACCGCCATCACGACGAGCAGCCGGGCCACCACGCCGTTCGTCGTCCACAGCTTGGTGCCGTTGAGGAGGTACGCCGAGCCGTCCTCGGTCGGCACGGCGGTGGACGCCATCCGGGCCGGGTCGCTGCCGACGTCGGGCTCGGTCAGCAGGAACGCGCTGATCTCGTCCTTGGCCACCCGCGGCAGGAAGGCCCGCTTCTGCTCCTCGGTGCCGAACTCCTTGAGCGGCTCCGGCACGCCGATCGACTGGTGCGCGGAGAGCAGCGTCCCGACCGCCGAGTGGACCGACCCGGCCAGCTCGAGCGCCCGGTTGTAGTAGACCTGGGTCAGGCCGACCCCGCCGTACACGGGGGAGATCTTCATCCCGAACGCGCCCTGCTCGGCGAGCCCCTTGATGACCCGATCCGGGATGCGCGCCTCTCGCTCGATCTCGGCCGCGTCGACCTCGGTGCGCAGGAACCGCTCGAACCGCTCGAGGAACTCCTCGCCCCGCTGGACCGCCGCCGCGGTCGGCTTCGGGTGCGGTGAGATCAGGTCGAGCCGGAACCGGCCGAGGAACAGCTCCTTGGCGAAGCTGGGCTTGGCCCATTCGGTCTCCCGGGCGGCCTCGGCGACCTGGCGGGACTCCCGCTCGCTGGGGTTGACGGTGGTCATGCGACTGCCCCTTCGACGCGGACGGCTGGCCGTACCGAGCGGCGGACGCGACGGTCCGGCGGGCGGCAGGCTCAGGGTATCGGGCCGCTCGGGCTACGGGCGCGAGCCGGGCGGCGGCGCACCTGGCGGCGGCGAACGTTTCCGGCCGGCGCCGCTGGGGACAGCCCCGCGGGGCTGGTGAAAGGGTGCTGACGGGATGCCACGAGCGGGACGGTCCAACTCGGCCGTCGGAGGGCTGACCGGCGCCGCCCGGTCGGCCGCGGACAGCCCGTGGGTGGCCCGGCTCGCCCGGCTCGGTCTGGCCGCCCGCGCGCTCGTGTACCTGCTGATCGGCTGGCTGGCGCTGCAGGTGGCGCTCGGGCGCAGCCGCACCGAGATCGACCAGCGAGGGGCCCTCGCGACGGTCGCCCATGCCTCCTACGGCCGGGTGCTGTTGTGGGTGGTGGCGGTCGGCTTCGCCGGATACGCGCTGTGGCGCTTCACCGAGGCCGCCTTCGGTGCCACCGGCGAAGGGCGTAAGGCCGGCCCGCGACTGCAGTCCCTGGTTCGCGGGCTGGTCTACGCCGGGCTGTGCGCCACCACGGTTTCGCTGCTGTTGGGCACCAGCCGGCAGAGCCAGGGGCAGCAGTCCTCCACGCTGACCGCCCGGGTGCTGGCGCAGCCCTTCGGCCGGGTCCTGGTGGGCGCCGTCGGGCTGGCGCTGGTCGCGGTCGGCGCCGCGATGGTCTGGGAGGGCGTCACCCGAGCCTTCGAGAAGCACCTGCGGCTCGCGGAGATGAGCCCCGGGACGCGCACGGCGGTGCAGCGGCTGGGCATGGTCGGCACGGTCGCCCGCGGGCTGGTCTTCATGCTCACCGGCGCGTTGGTGGTCGCCGCCGCGGTGACCTTCGACCCGCAGAAGGCGCGTGGGCTCGACGGCGCGCTGAAGACGCTCGCCGCGCAGGCCTACGGACCGGTGCTGCTGGGGGCGGTGGCACTCGGTCTGGTCGCGTTCGGGCTCTACGGCTTCGCCGAGGCCCGCTACCGGCGGACCTGAGGCGCGTCATGAGGACCGCCCTGACCAGGTCCCGGTCCGCGTCGGCGCGCCGGTGGCTGCTCCGATCGGCGGTGCACCTGCTCGGGGTGGCCGTCGGCCTGGTCGTGCTGCTGGTGGCGGTCGGCGAGCTGCTCACCAGGGTCGTCGACCGGAGCGGGTTCGAGCGCTCCGACGCCAGAGTCGACCGAATCCTCGCCGCCCACCGGACGCCGGCCTGGAACACCGCCACGCATTACGCGACCCTGCTGGCGGCGACGTCCACGGTGATCGCGGCCGGGGCGGCGCTCGGGCTCGTGCTGCTGGTGTGGCGACGGTGGCGGGAGAGCGCCTTCGTGGCCGCGGCGCTGATCGGTGAGGTCTCGGTGTTCCTGACCGTGACGCTGGTCGTCGACCGGCACCGGCCGGCCGTCCGACATCTCGACGTCGCGCCGCCCACGTCGAGCTTTCCCTCCGGGCACACCGCGGCCGCCGTCGTGCTCTACGGGGCGGTCGCGGTCCTCGTCGTCCGGCTGCTGCACGCGGCGGTGCTGCGCTGGGTGGCGGTGCTGCTCGCGGTCGCGCTGCCGCTGACGGTGGCGGCGTCCCGGCTCTACCGCGGCATGCATTACCCCACCGACGTCACCGCCGGGGCGCTGCTCGGGGTGTGCTGGCTCGCCGCGGTCACCCGGACGCTGCAACCGGGGAAGCCGTGACCGGGGAGGCAGCGAGCCGCTACCGGCGTCCGGCGGTCGTGTTCAACCCCACCAAGGCCGACGACCCCGCGGACCGCCGGGCGGAGATCTGCGCGGCGCTGCGGCGCGCCGGGCTGCCGGACCCGCTGTGGCTGGAGACCACCCCCGACGACCCCGGCGTCGGGCAGAGCCGGCGCGCGGTCGCCGACGGCGCCGACCTGCTGCTGCCCTGCGGTGGCGACGGCACCGTGATGGCCTGCGTGACGGCGCTGGCCGGCTCCGACGTGCCGATGGCGCTGCTGCCGGCCGGGACCGGGAACCTGCTGGCGCTGAACTTCGGCATCCCGACGGATCTCGACGCGGCCGTCGGGGTCGCGGTGGCCGGGGAGCAGCGCCGGATCGACGTCGGGGCGGTCGGGGACCGGCGGTTCGCGGTGATGGCCGGGATGGGCTTCGACGCGGCGATGCTGCGCGACGCGCCGGAGCCGCTCAAGGGCCGAATCGGCTGGCTCGCCTACCTCCTCAGCGGTGCGCGCAACCTGCGCCGGGCGCCGCTGGCCCGGTTCACCCTGCACCTCGACGGCAACCCGCCGCGCCGGCTGCGCGGTCGCGGCGTGCTGGTCGGCAACGTCGGCCGGCTGCAGGGGGGCATCGCCGTACTCGCCGCCGCGGTCTGCGACGACGGCGTCCTCGAGGTCGCGGTGCTGCGCCCCCGGACGCTCGCCGACTGGGGCCGGCTCGGGCTGCAGCTGGTCCGCGGCGGGGTCTCCGGCGCGCAGCAGCTCACGACGTTCAGCGCCGCCCGGGTCGAGGTGGTGGCGGACCGGCCGCTCGCCGTCGAGCTCGACGGCGACGTCCAGCCGGAGACCGACCGGCTGCTGGTCGAGATCATGCCGAGCGCGCTGACGCTGTGCGTGCCGCCCGGGGTCCCGGACTCCGGCTGACCAGCGCGCCCCGCCGCGGTCGGCTCAGCGCTCGACGCGGTCCAGCTCGGCCGCCTCGGCCGGGGTGGGCGCGCGGCCGCCGAGCGCGGCCGGCTGCCACCAGCCGTCGGCCGTGGTCGCGGGCCGGTCCGGGTAGTCGCGCTGCACCTGGGCGAGCAGCCCCCGTAGCGCTACGGCGAGCGCCTCGGTCGCGGCGTCCGGGTCGTCCCGCCGCTGCGGGTGCAGCGGCTCGCCGACCGCGATGACCACCGGGATACCGCGCTGGCCGAAGTTGCGCGGCCGCCCCTTGGTGAGCAGCCGTTGGCCGCCCCAGACGACCACCGGCACCAGCGGTACGCCGGCCGCGGCGGCCATCCGCGACGCGCCGTTCTTCAGCTCCTTGATCTCGAACGAGCGGCTGATCGTCGCCTCCGGGAACACCCCGACCAGCTCGCCGGAGCGCAGCGCCCGCAACGCCGCGGCGTACGACGACGCACCGGCCGAGCGGTCCACCGGGATGTGGTGCATGCCGCGCATCAGCGGGCCGCTGAGCCGGTGGTCGAACACCTCCGACTTCGCCATGAACCGCACCAGCCGGCCGACCGGCCGGGCGGCCAGCCCGACGAAGAGGAAATCGAGGTAGCTCACGTGGTTGCTCGCCAACACCGCGCCACCGGAGGCCGGGATGTTCTGCGCCCCCTCGATCGTGAAGCGCAGCCCGAGCAGCCGGAACACGGTCCGGGCGAGCAGGATCACCGGCGGGTAGGTGCGCTCGTTCATCGGCGCAGGTTACCGGCGGGCCGAGCGCGGGATCAGCCGGCGCGCGCGTCGCCCGCTCGGGCGGTGGCCGCTGCCACGCCCTCGGCCAGCACCGCCACCAGCCGGGCCGCGTCGGGCGGGTCGAGCCGGTGGCCACGCAGCCGCCGGCCCGCCAGACGCTGAGCACCACCACGTCGGCCTCGAGGTGCCAGCTGGCCCGCAGCACCCGGCCGGCGCCGCGGACGTCGGCGAAGACCTCGCCGCGGGGCGGCAGCGTCACCACCCGGCCGGGCGCCTGCATCCGTGGAGAGTGCGCGCCGCAAGGGGTCGGCGCAAGGGGTCGGCGCAAGGAGCTCGCCGGCCAGCCGGTCAACCCCCGCGCAGCACCGGCTCGCCAGCCAGCCCGACGCCGGCCGCCCGCATCGACTCCAGAGCGGCGGCGGTGCTGGCCCGCGCCACGCCCGCGGTGAGCTCCAGCCGTACCCGGACCGCGAACCCTTCGCGGGCCGCGTCCACCGCCGTGGCCCGCACGCAGTGGTCGGTGGCGATGCCGACCACCTCCACCGCCTCGACTCCCCGGGCCCGCAGCCAGTCCGCGAGCCCGGTGCCGTCGGCGGTCACGCCCTCGAAGCCGCTGTACGCCGCCGCGTGCTCGCCCTTGCTGAACACCGCCGCCACCCGGGCCAGGTCCAGCGCCGGGTGGAACTCGGCTCCCGGCGTACCGATGCGGCAGTGCGGCGGCCAGCGCTCGACGTAGTCGGGATCGGCCGAGAAGTGGCTCCCGGGGTCCCGGTGGTGGTCGCGGGTCGCGACGACCTGGTCGAACCGGGGGTCCCCGCCGGCGGACCCGGCGAGCAGCCGGCTGATGCCGGCGGCCACGTCGGCGCCCCCGGCGACGGCGAGGCTGCCGCCCTCGCAGAAGTCGTTCTGCACGTCGACCACGATCAGCGCGGTGCTCATCCGGCTCCGCCCCCGTTCTCGAAGACGGTCGGCAGCGCCGCCTCTCCGCGCAGCAGCTGCAGCGCCGTCGCCGGCAGCTCGCGGCGGGCGTTGGCGCAGCGCTCCCGGGCCTCGGCGAGGCTGCCCGGCCCGACCGGGCTCCCGGCCCGCACCAGCGGGGTGAGCAGCGGCCGGTCCCACGGCGAGACCGGGGGCGGCCCGGTGAGCACCACCTCGGCGACCGCCGTACCCGTCTCGTCCCGCCGCCGCACGGCCCACTTCCGGCCGCCCCGCGACGCCTTGCCGACCGACCGCTTCGCCACCATCTGCAGCGCCGCGTCCGGGTCCTCGGAGACGGCGCGCGCGACGAGCTTGTAGACGAAGCCGGCGGTCGGCGCGCCGCTGCCGGTCACCACCGACGTGCCGACGCCGTAGGAGTTCACCGGCGCGGCGGCGAGCGCGGCGATGGCGTACTCGTCGAGGTCGCTCGTCACCACGATGCGGGTGCCCGTTGCGCCCAGGGCGTCGAGCTGCCCGCGGACCTCCCGGGCGAGCGACACCAGGTCGCCGCTGTCGAGCCGCACCGCGCCGAGCTGCGGCCCGGCGACCTCGATCGCGGTGCGGATCCCGGCCGGGACGTCGTAGGTGTCCACCAGCAGGGTCGTGCCGGTGCCGAGCGCCGCCACCTGCGCCGCGAACGCGTCCCGCTCGTCGTCGTACACGAGCGTGAACGCGTGCGCGCTGGTGCCGGTGGTCGGTACGCCGTACCAGCGGCCGGCGGCGAGGTTCGACGTGGCGGCGAAGCCGGCGACGTACGCCGCCCGGGCCGCCGCCACCGCGGCCCGCTCGTTGGTGCGGCGGGAGCCCATCTCGATGACCGGTCGCTCGCCCGCCGCGCAGACCATGCGGGCGGCGGCGGAGGCCACCGCGCTGTCGAAGTTGAGGGTCGACAGGACCAGCGTCTCCAGCAGCACCGCCTCCCCGAACGGTGCCTCCACGACCAGCACCGGTGAGCCGGGGAAGTAGACCTCGCCTTCGGCGTAACCGTCGATGTCGCCGGAGAAGCGGTACGCCGCGAGCCAGTCGCAGGTGGCCACATCGACGACACCGGAGCCGACCAGGAACTCCAGCGTGTCCGCGTCGAAGCGGAACCGCTCCAGCGCCGCCAGCAGCCGGCCGGTGCCGGCCACGACGCCGAACCGGCGCCCGGCCGGCAGATGCCGGGCGAACACCTCGAACACGCAGCGGCGGCCGGCCACGCCGCTGCGCAGCGCGGCCTGCAGCATCGTCAGCTCGTAGCGGTCGGTCAGCAGCGCCGTGCTGCCGCCATCGGCGGGCCGGTCGCTCACGGGCGTACCCCCGGCCGGGGGCCGGAGACGATGAGCACCACGCCGACCAGGATGACCGCCGCCGCGAGCAGGGTTCGGGCGGTCAGCCGCTCCCCGGCGAACGCGGTCCCGAGCAGCACCGCGACCACCGGGTTGACGTAGGCGTAGGTCGTCACCAGCGACAGCCGGGCGGTGCGCAGCAGCCAGACGTACGCCGTGTATGCCACCACCGAGCCGAACACGCCCAGGTAGAGCAGCGCCCACCACGAGGCCGGCGCGACCGCCCCCAGGTGCAGCCGGCCCGCCTCGCCGGTCAGCAGTCCGCCGGCCAGCAGCACCACCCCGCCGCAGAGCATCTCCATCCCGGTGCCCACCAGCGGCCGGCGGGGCAGCGCTGCCCGGCTGGAGTAGAACGACCCGGACGCCCACGACAGCGCCGCGACCAGCACCAGCGTGACGCCCCGCAGGTCGGCGTGCGCACTGCCCCCGCCGACGAGCAGCACCACCCCGGCGAAGCCCAGCGCGAGACCGGCGAGGGTCGACGGCGGCGTTCGGTCGCCGCCCCGCACGCCCGCGAACAGCGCCACCCACATCGGTACGGTGGCAATGATCACGGCGGTCAGGCCGGAGGCGATGTGCTGCTCGGCGAGGCTCACCAGCCCGTTGCCGCCGGCGCACAGGGCCGTGCCGACGACGGCGGTGGCGACCCACTGCTGCGGCCCGAGCGGGTCCGGTCGGCCGTCGGCCGCCGGCCGCCGGACGGTGACCGCGAGCATCAGGGCGCCGGCCAGGGCGAACCGGACCCCGGCCATCAGCAGCGGCGGCAGCCCCTCGCCGGTGTCGGGCCGGACGGCGACCCGGATCGCGAGGTACGTCGAGCCCCACACGACGTACACGGTGAGCAACGCCGCCCACACCCGGCTCGGTCCGGTCGACCGGATGCGACCGCGCGGAGCGGCGGAGGTCACCACCGGGCCAGCGTAGTTGCCCCGTTCGGCGGTTTACGCGGCCGCGCGGAGCGACGACGATGTGCCCGTGCAGACCGAACCGGTCCGGGCGTCCGTCGCGCCGGACCAGATCGAGCGACCGCTGGTCGACGACCTCTCCGTGGTGGACACCCCGTGGATCACCCTGGTGTGGAACGACCCGGTCAATCTCATGTCCTACGTCACCTACATTTTCCAGCGACTGTTCGGCTTCAGCAGAGCCAAGGCCACCAAGCTGATGCTCGACGTCCACCGCAAGGGGCGGGCGGTGGTGTCGACGGGAAGCCGCGAGCAGATGGAGCACGACGTGGCCCGGCTGCACGCCGCCGGCCTGTGGGCCACGCTGCAGCGCGACACCTAGTGGCACCGGGGCGGCGGTAGTGGCCGCCGGCTTCCGGCGGACCGGCGCCGGGATCGAGTTGCGGCTGCGCGGCGCGGAGGTGCTCGCCCTGCGCCAGCTGGTCGGCGAGCTGCTGACGCTGCTAGAGGAGGGGGCGTCGGCGGTGCCCAGCGACCCGCTGGCGGCGTTCGTCGGCATCGCGGAGTCCGCGGTCCGGCCGGCCGACCCCGCGCTGGCCCGGCTGCTCCCGGACGCCTACGCCGACGACGAGGAGGCCGCCGGGGACTTCCGCCGGTTCACCGAGGCGGACCTGCGGGCCGGCAAGCGCTCCTCCGCCCGGCGGGTGCTGCACAGCCTGGATGAGGCGGGTTCGCGCCTCACCCTTGACGACGCGGCCGCGCAGAGCTGGCTCGGCACCCTCAACGACCTCCGGCTGGCGCTGGGGGTGCGGCTCGAGGTCACCGGCGACACCTCCGCCGAGCTGGACCGGCTCGGCTCGCACCACCCGCACGCCCGGATGCTGTCGGTCTACGGCTGGCTCGGCTACCTCCAGGAGACGCTCGTCGAGGCGGTCGCCGGCCCCTGAGCTGCCGGTAGCCTGCTCCGCGTGCTGACCATGGACCGGGCGACGTACGACGCGATCGTCGCGCACGCTCGCCGGGACCATCCGGACGAGGCGTGCGGGGTAGTGGCCGGGCCGGCCGGGTCCGACCGGCCGGAGCGCCTGATCCCGATGGTCAACGCCGCCCGGTCGCCGACGTTCTACGAGTTCGACTCGATGGACCTGCTGCGGCTCTACCGCGAGCTGGAGGACCGGGACGAGACGCCGGTCGTCATCTACCACTCCCATACGGCGACCGAGGCCTATCCGTCCCGGACCGACGTGTCCTACGCATCCGAGCCCGACGCCCACTACCTGCTCGTCTCCACCGCCGACCCGGGCACGGACAGCGTCCGGTCGTTCCGGATCATCGAGGGCACCATCCGGGAGGAAGAGCTGCGGGTGGTGCCGGTGTTGGAGCCGGCAGAGCGCTAACGAGCCGAGGAGAGAGATGTCCATCGAGGTCCGGATCCCGACGATCCTGCGCAGCTACACCGGCGGGGAGAAGGCCGTCGAGGGCAAGGGCGACACGCTGGGCGACCTGTTCGCCGACCTCGACAGCCGGCATACCGGGCTGCGCGGCCGGGTCGTCGACGACTCCGGGGCGTTGCAGCGCTTCGTCAACGTCTACCTCAACGACGAGGACGTCCGGTTCCTCGGCGGCATCGCGGCACCGGTCAGCAACGGCGACACGGTCACGATCCTGCCGGCCGTGGCGGGTGGGTCCGGGCACCCCGCCGGCCCTGGACACCCCGCCGGCCCTGGACACCCCGCCGGCTAGATGCGCTTCGACACCCTGCTCGACTCGGTCGGGGGCACCCCGCTGGTCGGGCTGCCACGGCTGTCGCCGTCCCCCGATGTCCGACTGTGGGCGAAGCTCGAGGACCGCAACCCCACCGGGTCGGTGAAGGACCGGGCGGCGCTGGCCATGGTGGCGGCGGCGGAGAAGGAGGGCCGGCTGCAGCCGGGCTCGGTGGTGCTGGAGCCGACCAGCGGCAACACCGGCATCTCGCTGGCGATGGCGTGCCGGCTGCGCGGCTACCAGCTGATCTGCGTGCTGCCGGAGAACACCTCGGTCGAACGCCGGCAGCTGCTCACCCTGTACGGCGCCGAGATCATCTCCTCGGCGGCCGCCGGCGGCTCCAACGAGGCGGTACGGGTCGCCAAGCGCCTCGCCGCCGAGCACCCGGACTGGGTGCTGCTCTACCAGTACGGCAACCCCGCCAACGCCCAGGCGCACTACGACGGTACCGGGCCGGAGCTGCTCGCCGACTTGCCGACGATCACCCACTTCGTGGCCGGCCTCGGCACCACCGGGACGCTCATGGGTGTCGGCCGGTACCTGCGGGAGCGGATGCCCGACGTCCGGATCGTGGCGGCCGAGCCGCGTTACGGCGAGCTGGTGTACGGCCTGCGCAACCTTGACGAGGGCTTCGTCCCGGAGCTCTACGACGCCTCGGTGCTGACCACCCGCTTTACGGTCGGCCCGCGGGAGGCGCTGCGGCGGACCCGGCAACTGGTCGAGGAGGAAGGCATCTTCGCCGGCATCTCCACTGGCGCGATCCTGCACGCCGCGCTCGGGGAGGCGGCCAAGGCGGTCCGGGCCGGGCAGCGCGCCGACATCGCGTTCATCGTCTGCGACGGCGGCTGGAAGTACCTCTCGACCGGCGCCTACAGCGGCACCCTGGCGGAGGCGGAGGCCCGGCTCGAAGGCCAGCTCTGGGCCTGAGCCCCGCCGCCCCCACTCATCGCCCGCCGCCCGCCGCCGCCGCCCCCAGCAGGCAGTGGAGGATTTTCGTCGTTACAGCGCCGAAAAGGCTCCACAGCCTCCCTGTCCGCGTTACTCGACAGGTCGGACCGAGCACCGGTGGCCGCAGCGACGCAGCCGACCGGTCCAGCCGCTCCGGGTGAGCACCCGCGCGACCTGCTCGGCCACCAAGCAGGGCGACGTCGTCACGTCGACCCAGCCGAACGCAGCGAGACCACCCCTGCGGCGGCCGCGGCGTTGTCTCGGTGCATGTCCCGCCACCGCTCGACCCCCCGGTCATGACCCAGCCGACCGTCCAGCTCGGTGCGTACCGGGAACGGCCGGTAGTCGCAGTCCACCCAGCGGACGAACCCACCGTCCTCGAGCCGCCGTTGCCGGACCGGCTCCGGCAGGTCGTGGCGCCGATTGAGCGTCAGGTAGGCCCGCTCCAGCACGGTGTGGCTGCCGCCCGCGATCTCCTCCAGGGCGGGTCGCAGCGTCGCCGCCCACCGTGTCCCCGGTCGCCGGTCGAAAGCGGCGGCGAGGCGGACCGGCGTGGTCAGCCGCCGCTGGCAGGCATCGGCCACCCAGCCGAAGGCGCGCTCGGCCGAGGCGGCGCCGTCGAGGAGGTCGAGCACCCGTCCGCTCGATGCGGGTGCGGGCCGGCGCGAGAGAGGGGTGCACGTCGACGTCGGAGAGGCAGCCCGAACGGTGCACCCGAACGAAACCCCGGTTGACCACCCGGCGGTACGCCGGCACCGTGACCTCCACGACGTCCGGTGGCGGCGCAAGCCCGTGCAGGGCTGCCGCGCTGTGGTGGCTGAGCACGGCTCCCTCGCCGGCGTAGAGCACCGCCGCCCAGCGGCGTTGCCGTGCAGTGAGCATCCCGGTTGTCACGCTGAACGTGCGGGGGAGCACGCGCTGCCAGCGCCCGGCGGCGAGCTGCGCCCGCAGATAGCTATCCGTGGCGCCGGCGGCGAGCAGCTGGGCGCGGGTGACCAGGCCCTCCTGCCGCTCCACCGTGATGGCGAGGCGCGGAGCGGCGAGGCGCGGGGGGGCAAGCTGTCGAGCAGCGGGCTGCGGGGCGGCGGCGCCCGTCGGAGACACCGGAGCATCGTGGCCCGGTCAGCGGGGCGGCAGAGCCGACGAAGCGGGGGCTGCGGACGTCGTCCCCTACCCTCGGCAGCTGTGAACGACGCTCCGATCGGCATCTTCGACTCCGGCGTGGGCGGCCTCACCGTCGCCCGCGCGGTGCTCGACCAGCTGCCGCACGAGCCGGTGGTGTACGTCGGGGACACCGCCCGCGGGCCGTACGGGCCGCGGCCCATCGCCGAGGTCCGCTCCTACGCGCTCGACGTCATGGACCATCTGGTCGACGAGGGCGTGAAGCTGCTCGTCATCGCCTGCAACAGCGCCAGCGCGGCCTGCCTGCGCGACGCCCGGGAGCGCTACCCGATCCCGGTCGTCGAGGTGATCCTGCCCGCCGTACGCCGGGCGGTGGCGGCCAGCCGCAGCGGCCGGGTCGGCGTGATCGGGACCCGGGCCACGATCGCCAGCCGGGCCTACGACGACGCGTTCGCGGCCGCCCCGCAGCTGCGGCTCACCGCGGTGGCCTGCCCGCGCTTCGTGGAGTTCGTCGAGCGCGGGGACACCTTCACCGCGGAGTTGCTGCGGGTCGCCGAGGAATACCTCGCCCCGATCATCACCGCCGGGGTCGACACGCTGGTGCTGGGCTGCACGCACTACCCGCTGTTGACCGGCGTCATCTCCTACGTCGTCGGCGACGGTGTCACGCTGGTCAGCAGCGCGGAGGAGACGGCAAAGGACGTCTACCGGGAGCTGGCCCGAAGTGGGCTGTTCCGGGACGAGAGCCATCCGCCGCCGGCGCACCGGTTCCTCGCCACCGGCGACCCCCGGCCGTTCGAGCGACTGGGCCGGCGGTTCCTCGGCCCCGAGATCGGGGCGGTGGCCGGTGCCCGGCTGTTCGCCGCCGAGGGGAGCAGCTGAGTGCGGCTGACCGTGCTCGGCCGGGCCGGCACGTTCGCCGGGCCCGACTCGCCCTGCTCGTCCTATCTCGTCGAGGCGTCGGGGTTCCGGCTACTCCTCGACATGGGGAACGGCTCGACCGGGTCGCTGCAGCGCTACGCCGACCTGCTCGCGCCCCACGCCGTGCTGCTCTCCCATCTGCACGGCGACCACTACCTCGACCTCGTCACCTACACCTACGCGCGGCGCTATCACCCGACCGGGCCGGCGCCGCGGCTGCCGGTCTACGGCCCGGCGGACACCCGCGAGCGGCTGCAGCGCTCGGTCGGCCCGCGATCGGTGGCGCTGATCGACGAGGTGTACGACGTCCGCCCGGCTCCCGCCGGCGGGTTCGAGGTGGGGCCGTTCGCGGTGACGCTGGTGCCGGTCCGGCACCCGGTGCCGTGCACGGCGGTCCGGCTCGCCGCCGACGGTCGCGTCCTGGCCTACTCCGCGGACACCGGGCCCTGCGACGCGCTGGTCAGCGCCGCCCGCGACGCCGACCTGTTCCTCTGCGAGGCGTCCTACCTCGACGGGGAGCCGAACCCGCCGGACATCCACCTGACCGGTCGGGAGGCCGGCGAGCACGCCGCCCGCGCCGGCGTCGCGCGGCTGCTGCTCACCCATCTGGTGCCCTGGGGCGACCCGCCGCGCAGCCTGGCGGCGGCGGCGTCGACGTACGCCGGGCCGACGGAGCTGGCCGAGCTCGGCCGTGAGTACGAGCTCTAGAGCCCGCTCGGTAGCCTGGGCCCCGCCCGAACCCCAGGAGGCATCGTGACCCGGCCCGACGGCCGCCCGCCCGACCAGCTGCGCTCGGTGACGCTGACGCGGGACTGGCTCGAGAACGCCGAGGGCTCGGTGCTGGTGGAGTTCGGCCACACCCGGGTGCTCTGCGCGGCCAGCGTCACCGAGGGCGTACCGCGCTGGCGGAAGGGCAGCGGGCTGGGCTGGGTGACCGCGGAGTACGCGATGCTGCCGCGGGCCACCCACACCCGCAGCGACCGGGAGTCGGTGAAGGGCCGGGTCGGCGGTCGCACGCACGAGATATCCCGGCTGGTCGGCCGCAGCCTGCGGGCCTGCATCGACCTCAAGGCGCTCGGGGAGAACACGATCGTCCTGGACTGCGACGTCCTGCAGGCCGACGGCGGCACCCGGACCGCCGCCATCACCGGTGGCTACGTCGCCCTCGCCGACGCGGTCGGCTGGCTCCGGGACCGCGGTGCGCTGGGCAAGGCCGAGCCGCTTCCGGTCACGGTCGCCGCCGTGAGCGTGGGCGTCGTCGACGGCGAGCCGCGGCTGGACCTCTGCTACGACGAGGACGTCCGGGCGGACACCGACATGAACGTCGTGTGCACCGGCGACGGCCGCTTCGTCGAGGTGCAGGGCACCGCCGAGGGGGCCCCGTTCGACCGGAGCCTGCTCGACGGGCTGCTCGACCTTGCGGTCGCCGGCTGCGTGGAGCTCTCCCGGCTGCAGCAGACGGCGCTGGACGGCCCGCGGCGTACGGCCGGCCAGCCGGTGCCCATGTGATCCGGGTGGTGCTGGCCACCCGCAACCCGGGCAAGATCGTCGAGCTGCGCCGGATCCTCCCCGCGGCCCCCGGGCTGCCGCCGCTGGAGCTGGTCGGGGTCGAGTCGTTCCGCGGCCTTCCCGACGTGGCGGAGACCGGAGCGACGTTCGCCGACAACGCGCTGCTCAAGGCGCGCGACGTCGCGGCTCGAACCGGCCTGCCGACGGTCGCCGACGACTCGGGTCTCACCGTCGAGGCGCTGAACGGCATGCCCGGGGTGCTCTCCGCCCGGTGGTCCGGGCGGCACGGGGACGACGCTGCGAACCTGCGGCTGCTGCTCGGGCAGCTCGCCGACACCCCCGACGAACGCCTCGGGGCCGCCTTCGTCTGCGCCGCCGCCGCGGTGGTGCCGGCGGCGGGGGAGCGGGTCGCGGAGGGGGTGCTGGCGGGCCGGCTGGTGCGGTTCCCGCGCGGGGAGCACGGCTTCGGTTACGACCCGATCTTCGCACCGGCCGGGTGCGAGCGGACCACCGCCGAGCTGGCACCGGCCGAGAAGGACGCGATCAGCCACCGCGGCCGGGCGTTTCGGGAGCTGGCCCCGCTGCTCGGGGAGCTGCTCCGCGGCTGACCAGCCGCAGCCGGGCCAGGATCCACACCGCCTGCACCCCGTCGCGCCAGGTGAGCTTCTTGCCCTGCGCCCGCCCGCGCGCCCGGTAGCTGATCGGCACCTCGAACGGCGGCAGCCCCCGGCGCAGCAGCTTGCCGGTGATCTCGGCCTCCATCCCGAAGCCGGCCGAGCGCACGTCGAGCTCGCGGTAGAGCGGCAGCGGCAGCAGCTTGAACCCGGTCTCCAGGTCGCTGATCCAGCTGTTGAACAGCGCGTTCGCGGTCATCGTGACCGCCTTGTTCCCGAGCACGTACCAGAACGAGTACGCCGTGTTGCTGCCG
Organism: Mycobacteriales bacterium; assembly: GCA_038253225.1. Taxonomy (GTDB): domain Bacteria; phylum Actinomycetota; class Actinomycetes; order JALYNC01; family JALYNC01; genus JBBSHH01. The sequence continues at coordinate 21,059 of JBBSHH010000024.1, forward strand.
AACGAGCGGGTGCCGTACACGATGTCAGCGTCGCCGCACAGGATCGGCTCGAGCAGCTTCGGAATGTCCTCCGGCCGGTACTCGAGGTCCGCGTCGCAGACCAGCAGGTAGTCGCCGGTGGCGCGTTCACTGCCGCTGCGGATCGCCGCCCCTTTGCCCCTATTGACCGGATGCGCGTGGCGGATCAGCCGGGGGTCGTCGATGCCGTCGAGCTGCTCCGCCGTACCGTCCGTGCTGCCGTCGTCGACGACGACGAGCTCGATCTCGCACGGGTAGTCGACGTCGAGCACCCGCTTCACCGCGGACCCGACCGTCGCCACCTCGTTGTACGCCGGCATCAGGATGGACAGCTTCACGGCCCGGCCGGACCCACCCGGTGCAGCAGCAGGTGCAGCAGCGCCTCCCCGTAGGCCTCCACCGCCTCCGGGCGTTCGAAGCTGGCCTCCGCGTCCGCGGTTCCGGCCCCGAGCACGACCCGGTGCCCCTCCGGGGTGTGCTCGAGCCGGCGGAACGCCTTGCCGAGGCTCGTCCGCAACTGCTCCTCGGCCGGCAGCCACACCGCCTCGGCCTGCTCCACCGAGTCCAGCGCCCACTCGGTCGTCCCGTTGAACCGGATGACCCGACCGGTCGGCAGGTCGTGGGTCTCCACCGTCATGTCGCTGAGCAGGAACACGTGCCGGTCGAGGTCGGGCTGCGGCAGCACGAAGTGGTCGCCGCGGGCCGGTGCCCACGGCAGGCCGGCCGCGCGCAGGCGCAGGGCGAGCGACAACGAGATCACCGGCTCAGTGTGGCTCATCGGCGGCTCCCGCTGGGCCAACCGGGCGCGGTCCGGGTCACGGGTGAATAATTCGGGACCGCACCCCGTTGGCCGGAAGGTCAGCTCGCCTACCCTGCGCACCTGCTCGTCGCCTCGCGGTGCCGGGACGCGCTCCGGAGCCCTTATGAGCAGCAGTACCGACACGCGTCCGCAAGCCGCCGGACCGGGCCTCAGTCATCGGCAGATCCTCACGATCCTGTCCGGACTGATGCTCGGCATGTTCCTGGCCGCGCTCGACCAGACGATCGTGGCGACGGCGATCCGGACGATCGCGGACGACCTGCACGGGCTGAGCCTGCAGGCGTGGGCGACGACGGCGTACCTGATCACGGCCACGATCAGCACTCCGCTGTACGGGAAGCTGTCCGACCTCTACGGCCGCCGCCAGTTCTTCCTCGCCGCGATCACGCTGTTCATCGTCGGCTCCACGATGTGCGGTTTCGCGCACTCGATGTACCAGCTGGCGGCGTTCCGGGCCTTCCAGGGTCTCGGTGCCGGCGGCCTATTCTCACTGGCGCTGACGATCATCGGGGACATCGTCCCGCCGCGCGAGCGGGCCAAGTACCAGGGCTACTTCCTTGCGGTGTTCGGTACCTCGAGCGTGCTCGGCCCGGTCGTCGGTGGGTTCCTCGCCGGCCAGTCCAAGCTGCTCGGCGTCACCGGTTGGCGCTGGGTCTTCCTGGTGAACGTCCCGATCGGCATCGTGGCGCTGATCGTCGTGGCGAAGAACCTCAACTTGCCGCACACCCGGCGGGAGCACCGCATCGACTGGCCGGGGGCGCTGGCCCTGGTGCTGGGCCTGGCGCCGCTGCTGCTCGTCGCCGAGCAGGGCCGGGCCTGGGGGTGGGGCTCCGGCCGGTCGGTGAGCGCGGTGGTGGTCGGTGTGGTCGGGATCGTGCTGTTCGTTCTCAACGAACGCAGGTATGGCGACGACGCGCTGCTGCCGCTGCGGCTCTTCGGCGGCAAGACGTTCGCGATCGGCTCGATGCTGAACTTCATCATCGGCATGGGCATGTTCGGCGGCCTGGCGGCGCTGCCGCTCTACCTGCAGATCGTCAAGGGCGCCACCCCGACGCATGCCGGCCTGCTGCTGATCCCGCTCACGGCTGGGATCATGAGCGGCTCGGTGATCTCCGGACAGGTCATCTCCCGCACCGGCCGGTACAAGAAGTTCCCGATCGCGGGTTCGGTGCTGCTGGTCGCCGGCCTGGCGCTGATGAGCCGGGTCGGGGTCGACACCCCGCTGTGGCACACCATGCTGATCATGGTCGTGTTCGGGCTCGGGCTCGGCTTCAACATGCAGCCGCTCGTGCTGGCGGTCCAGAACGCGGTGCCGCCGCAGGACATGGGTGTGGCGACGTCCTCCGCGACGTTCTTCCGGCAGATGGGCGGCACGCTCGGCACGGCGGTGTTCCTCTCGATCCTGTTCTCCACGGTCGGGGGCAAGATCGCCGCCGGCTTCCGGTCCGCCGCCACCACCCCGGCCTTCCAGGCCGCGCTGCGGGACCCGAAGCTGCTTCGCGACCCCGACAACGCCCCGGTGCTGCGGGCGCTGCGCAGCGGCCGGGCAGCCCTGCCACCGGGCAGCCTCAACGACACGTCGTTCCTCTCCCGGCTGGACGCGCGGCTGGCCAGGCCGTTCCTGGAGGGGTTCTCTGCCTCGATAGACCTGGTCTTCCTCACCGCCGCGTTGGTGCTGGTGATCGCGTTGGTGCTGGTGTTCTTCCTGCCGGAGGAGCAGCTGCGTTCGGTCTCCGGCATCCAGGCGCGCCAACAGCAGGACCAGCAGGTGAGGGCTGATGCAGCGGCGGTGACAGCGGCCTCCAGCCAGATGGTCGACGGCGAGTCCGTGGTCGCGGACGGGGCGTCCACGACGGCGGCCCCGAAGCGCTGAACCGACCGTGGTCGGCCGTGGGTCGGTAACGGGCCGGCCGTGGGCGGCCGGTGTCAGCGGCAGGCGGGTCAGCGCAGGCGTGCAGGGTGGGGCCGCCGACCTGCTGGGCGACCCGCGTGGGTCTCCTCGACACCGGCTTGCGCGGGCCAGGTGGCGAGCAGTCGGCCGCACGCGTCGAGCGCGATCCCGTTGACGTCGGTCGAGCACCCGCAGGCGAACCCGTTCAGCGTCGCCGTCCGCCCCATGTTGCAGGCGCCCATCAGCTGGCTCGCGGTGCCCTTCTCGGTGATCACCGATGACAGCCGCACCCGGCTCCACGTCGGCGTCGCCGAGAGCGCGTCCAGGCTCTGCGCGGCCATCTGGTACCAGACCGGGCCGCCGCTGGCGGGACCCCGTGCGTGTAGGTCACCGCGATCTTGCCGGCCGCGCCGGCGACGATGTGTGGCCGGGGACGGACCGGCACGGCGTTGGCCTGCTTGGCGATCATCGACGGTGTTCCGAGAGCCGACGCCGTCAGCTACGTCCGGCGGCACTACCACCCGGGCGGTCGAGACCCCATGGCAGCGGCGGTACGTCACGCGGTTCCAGCCGTAATCGGCGACCGGTCGCCGTCCGGTCAGACTCGGGACGCGCCAGCTCGCGGGCGCTGGACCTGCGCGCAGAGAATATGGAGATGGGCATGAGAACACGTACTTCAGGCACCGGCCGGGCGATCAGCGCGACCTACGTCGCTGCGGCCACCCCCTCGCCGGGCATCCGCACCGACGCGCCCGTCGACGGCACCGTGCTCCCGGTGCTGGGATGATGGCGTGGGCCGCCGACCAGATCCCCGACCAGACCGGCCGGTTGGCCGTTGTGACCGGAGCCAACTCCGGTCTGGGCCAGATCACCGCGCGGGAGCTCGCGCGCAAGGGCGCCCGCGTCGTGCTGGCTGTGCGGACCACGAGCAAGGGCGACGCGGCCGCACAGGAGATCCGTGACGCGGTCCCGGGCGCGCAGCTCGAGGTGCGTCAGCTCGACCTGTCCTCCCTGGCGTCGGTCCGTGCGTTTGCGGCCACGTTCATCGCAGCCGCCCCGGCGCTCGACCTGCTGGTCAACAACGCGGGGATCATGCAGACCCCACAGAGTCGGACCGCGGACGGGTACGAGCTGCAGCTCGGGACCAACCACCTCGGACACTTCGCGCTGACGGGGCTGCTGCTCGATGCGCTCGGCCAGGGCGCCGCGCCGCGTGTTGTCACGGTCAGCTCAACGGAGCACAGGCCGGGCCACATCCACTTCGACGACCTGCAGCTCGAGCGCGGCTACGCACCGCGCAAGGCCTACCAGCAGTCCAAGATGGCCAACACGGTCTTCGGCATCGAGCTCGACCGCCGGCTGCGTGCCGCCGGCTCCCCCATCATCAGCGTCCTCGCGCACCCCGGCTATTCGGCGACGAACCTGCAGTCCGCCGGTCCGACCGGAATGGCCGCCGTCGTGATGAAGCTCGGCAATGCTCTGGTCGCGCAGAAGGCCGAGCGCGGCGCGCTGCCGCAGCTCCACGCCGCGACCGCCGTCGGAGTCCAGGGCGGCCAGTTCTACGGGCCGTCCGGCTTCCGGGAGATGCGCGGCGACGTGACCGAGGTCCAGGCGGTTCCCGAGGCGCGCGACCCCGAGATCGGCCGCCGGCTGTGGACCGTCTCGGAGCAGCTCACCGGCGTGAACTTCCCGCTGCCGGTGCCCAAGGTCTGAGGCCGGAGGCATCGACGTTCTTCTCGACATGACGGCGAAGGCGCCGTAGCTGAAAGGGTAGTCGGATGACTCCTGGCTACCGACTCGTCATGGCCGCTCCACCTGTGGCGGACTACCTCCGGCTGCGGCAGGAAGCGGGACTGTCGCCGAAGACCGTGGAGCAGGCCACGGCTGCGCTGCCCGGCGGCTGGGCTGCCTGCCACGTCGTGGAGGAGGGCGGGGGAGAGGTTGTCGGCATGGGGCGGTTGCTGGGCGACGGGGGCTGGTACTTCCACGTCATCGACATGGCGGTGCTCCCTGCGCACCAGCGGCGCGGTCTCGGCGACGCCGTGCTCAATGCCCTGCTGGACCGCGTCCGGCATCTTGCTCCCCCCGGTGCTGTCGTCAATCTGTTCGCGGACCCGCCCGGCCGCCGTCTATACCAGCGCCACGGCTTCTCCGAGACGGCGCCGGGCTCGGTCGGGATGGGGCTGCGCCTCGACGCTCGGTAAGCGGCCGTGGCAGTTGGCTGCCCGCCGTCGGCTGATGCTGACGGTGATCATCTAAGGTGTAGGACGAGGTGCCGCTTTCGACAGGACCTGAGGAGGCCCGGTGCTCGCGCTGCGCACGACGTGGCTGGTCAGCCGCCGGCCTGTCGACCTGTGCCGCACCGCGGCCGCCTTTTGTCGCTGACCGCGCACCGAGCCGGTTTCGGCCGCAGGTGCGCGGTGGTCCGCCTCAGCCCTGCTGACATGCACATCGCGAACCAGGAGAACTGCCGATCATGACTGCCACCGACGAGTACCTGAAGAACAACGAGACCTACGCCGCATCCTTCTCGGGCCTGCTGCCCCTCCCGCCTGCCCAGCACACCGCCGTCCTGGCCTGCATGGACGCCCGCATCAATGTCTACGGGGTCCTGGGCATCCAGGAGGGCGAGTCCCACGTCATCCGCAACGCCGGCGGTGTCGTCACCGACGACGCGATCCGCTCGCTCGCTATCAGCCAGCACCTGCTCGGCACCGAGGAGATCGTCCTCATCCACCACACCGACTGCGGCATGCTGACGTTCACCCACGATCAGTTCGCCGACAAGCTGGAGCGCGAGACGGGCGTCCGGCCGGCGTGGGCGTCGGAGTCGTTCACCTCGCTGGAGCACGATGTGCGCAAGTCCATCGAACGCATCATCAACAGCCCGTTCGTGCCGAAGAAGGAGTCGGTCCGTGGGTTCATCTTCGACGTGAACACCGGGAAGCTGACCGAGGTCGACGCAGCCTGACCGGCCGCCCGTGCTCACGGAGCCAGTTGTCCCCGAAACCGGTCTCGTACTCGACGCAACCGCGCCGGCTGTCCGGGATCCGGCGCCAATAGGAGGCAAACCACCCCGGCCAGGCGTCCGATCGACGTCTGCACCGTCACCGGCCGGGGTGAACCGATCGGAGCGGTGGGACGTGCCACGATCTATGAAGCGTTTCGTCCTCCTCCTGCTCGCGGCCACTCTGGCCAGCACCGTCGTGTCGGGCTGCGGCCACGGGTAC
>JBBSHH010000025.1:0-26767 GCA_038253225.1 Mycobacteriales bacterium
AGGGCTGCGCCATCATCGGCCCCCCTGTACTTCGCCAGGCTCGCACGCGGGTCCGCGAGCCGGTAAGCCCCCACGCTGATGCCTCGCCAGCTCAGCCCCGGACTGGGACAGCGCCGCGGGAACCCTTGCGCCCCAGCGCCTCGAGGGGGCATCCTTCGCGGCAGGCGATGGGGCTCGCCGCAAACCGCGGATCACGCTTCCGCTGATGGCCTCTACTGGATGCTTCGGCGCCCTGGGCGCCGGACAGACGGTGGAGGAGGACCGATGCCCCGCGAGCCCGACCCCGTCGGGGCCGCGCCGCACTGCGGCGTGGCCGCCACGCATGCGGCCGGGTCCCGGTGACCGTCCCCGTCCCCGTCGCCGTCGACCAGGCAGTCCAGGTCCTCACGGTCGCCCTGGGCGCGCCGTGGGTGTCCGGCGTGATTGGCCGGGTCGAGGCCCGACTGCAGGGCCGGCGCGGAACGCGGGTCCTACAGCCCTATTACGACCTGAGCAAGCTGTTCGGCAAGGAGTCGCTCGCCCCGGAGGGCGCGACGTGGGTCTTCCTCGCCGCGCCGTTCGTCGCGTTCACCGCGTACCTGACCGTGCCGCTGCTCATCCCCGTGCTGACCGACTACCCGCTGCCGCTCGGTTACATGGGCGACATCCTCGGCGGCGGGCTGATCCTGTCGCTCGCCAGCTTCGTCACCGCGACCGCCGCGGTGGAGACTTCCTCGCCGTACGCCCAGCTCGGGGCCTCGCGTGCGAAGACGTTCTCCGCCCTGACCGAACCGACGCTGCTGTTCGTGTTCGTCGCCGTCGCGTCGATCACCGCGACGGACCTGCCGTACGCCCTGGCCAGGACGGTGCAGAGCTCCGCCGCGCAGATCGTGCGACCGGGTCACCTGCTCGCCGCCGCCGCGCTGTTCTGCGTGATCCTGGCCGAGACGGGCCGGATCCCCGTCGAGGCGCACCACTCGACCGGCGAGCTTGGCTTCATCGACGAGGGCAAGCCGTTCGAGCACTCCGGTCCCTACTACGCCCTGCTGACCTGGGGCGCGCACATCAAGCAGATGGTTCTGTTCGTGATCTTCCTTGACGTCTTCGTTGTCCCGTGGGGCCTGGACGGGGGGCACGCGCTCGGGCCGCTGCTCCTCGCGGTCGTCGTCGTGCTCGCCAAGTGCGCGGCGCTGGGCGTGATCGTCGCCGTCGTGGACGACAGCTGGGCGAAGCTGCGCCTGTACAAGATCACCGAGTTCCTGGCTGCGGCGTTCCTGCTGTCCGTGCTCGCCGTCCTCACGCTGTCGCTCGGCGGTGGCTGATGCGTCCGGTCCCCGACGCCTTCGCCGGCACGGCCAACACGATCGCTGTGCTGGTGCTCCTCACGGAGTTCGCGATGCTGCGGGCGGCGCTGCTGCGGGCGCAGCTCCGGCTGTACGCCGCCCAGTCGCTGCTGCTGTCGATCCTGGCGGTCGTCGCCGCGGCCAGCCGCGGCATCCCGGATCTGTACGTCCTGGCCGGCCTTTCCTTCGCGCTGAAGGTCGTGATCGTGCCTATGGTGGTCACGCGGCTGCTCCGGGAGACCTCGGCGGAGATCGCCGGGTCCGGCGCGCTCGGTGTCGCCAGCGAGGTCCTGCTCGCGATCGTCGTCGCCGCCTTCGGCTTGTTCGCGACCGGCCGGCTCGGCATCTCCAGCCCCGTGTTGCCCGAGACGGCGCTCGCGGTCTCGGTCGCGGTCGTGCTCGTCGCGTTCGTGCTGATCATCGCCCGGCGGGACCTCGTCAGCCAGGCCGTCGGCTTCTTCAGCCTGGAGAACGGGGTCTCGCTGGCGAGCCTGGTGGTAGCCGCCGGGCTGCCGCTCATCCTGGAGGTCGCGTTCCTGTTCGACCTGCTGGTCGCCGTCGTCATCTTCGGGGTGCTCGCCCGGGTCACCCACGGCCGGTCGGGGTCGCTCATGACCACTTCCCTGACGTCGCTGCGGGGTTGACCATGTCTGCGGTCCTCGTCGGGTTGCTGGTCGTCGGGTTCGCCGCCGCGGCACTGTGTCTGCTCCTTCCGCCGGCCGGGATGCGGGCGGCCACCGTGGCCGCGGGGGTGGTCGCCTGCGGGCTGTCGGTCTGGCTGGTCCCGACGGCCTCCGGCGGGGACCTCACCGCAGGGTCCTACCTACGGGTCGATGCGCTGTCGGTGGTGTTCCTGCTCGCCACCGGGCTGCTCTACGCGATGGTCGCCGTCTACACCGTCGGATATGTCGAAGGCCAGCACGGTGGGACCGACATGGCGGTCTACCAGCGCCGGTTCTACGTCGGGCTGAACCTTTTCGCCGGCTCGTTGCTGGCCGCGCCGCTGGTGAACGGCCTCGCGCTGCTGTGGATCGCGATTGAGATCACCACGGTGGTGTCCGCGCTGCTCGTCGCCATCGATGTGTCCGACACCGCCACGGAGGCGGCGTGGAAGTACCTGCTCATCGCGTCGGTCGGCCTCGGGGTCGCGCTCCTCGCGACGGTCTTCATGTACTACGCCGGCACGCAGGTCTTTGGCTCGAGCTTCGACCTCGCCTTCACTCCGCTGGTCTCAGCCGGGCATCGGCTGGCCGCCACACCGGTCCGCCTCGCGTTCGTGCTGGCGGTGCTCGGGTTCGGCACCAAGGTCGGGCTCGTCCCCGTGCACACCTGGCTGCCGGACGCGCACGCGGAGGCGCCCACGCCGGTGTCGGCGCTGCTGTCCGGCGCGCTGCTCGCGACCAGCTTCTACGCGGTCCTGCGGTACTACCAGATCGCGGTCGCCGCAGTAGGACCGACCTTCCCCCGGCGGGTCCTGCTGGCCTTCGGGGTCGCGTCGCTGCTGCTCGCCGCGCTCTACCTGCTCGACCAGCGCGACATCAAGAGGCTGCTGGCGTACTCCTCGATCGAGCACATGGGCATCCTCGCCATCGGCGTGAGCTTCGCGAGCCCGCTCGCCGCGTTCGGGGTCCTGCTGCACGTCGTCGTTCACGCGGTTGCGAAGGGCAACGCGTTCATGGGCGCCGGCGTCGTCGTGCGCAGGTTCGGCACAAAGGAGCTGGCTGCCGTCCGCGGCGGCATCACGGCGCTGCCCTGGTCAGGGCCGTTGCTGCTCGCGTCGGTGCTGGCGCTTTCGGCAAGCCCTCCCTTCGGGGTCTTCCGCAGCGAGTTCGCCATCGTCGCCGGCGGGTTGGCCGCCGGTAGAAGCGCCCCGGCCGCGCTCCTGGTCGCGCTGGTCACCGTTGCGTTCGTCGGGCTGACCTGGTCGACGACCCGCAGTCTGCTCGAACCGGCCGACGCGCCGGAGCCTCCCGGCGCGTGGGCCGGCGCCGCCGCCGACGGGACCAGTGCGGCCTTCCGTACCACCGTGGCCCGCACGGCCACGGTGACGGGCGGACCGGGGGAGCCGAGCGCCTGGATGGTCGCGCCCGTCGTCGCGGGACTGGCGGTGCTGGTGCTGCTTGGGGTGCACGTCCCCGGGCCGCTAAACGACCTCCTCGTCAGGGCGGCCGCGCAGCTCGGGACCGGCTCGTGAGCACCGCTGCCGCGAGAGACTTGCATCCCGCCCCGACATGGCGCGAGCAGGTGGCCCGACGGGTCGCCGCCGGCGACCGGTTCGCCGGTCTGTTCGCGACCGCGGAGGATGACTCGTCGGTGCGGCTCTCGGCCGCCCTCGCCTCGGCCCGGACCGTCACGCTGCTCGACACGACCGTGCCGGACCGGGGGAGCTACCCCGCGCTGACCTTGCTGGTACCGGCCGCCTTCTGGTACGACCGCGCCATCCACGACCTGTTCGGGGTTGTGCCGGAGGAGCACCCCCGGCTCGACCCCCTCCTGCTGCCGCTGGACGAAGGCGACCCGCCACCACGTCCGGGGGCACCCGACCGGCCCGGCCCGTTGCACCCCCACGAGCGCGCCCTCCAGGCGCACCTGGCCGGTGACGGCATGTTCACCCTGCCGCACGGGCCGGTCCGCTCCGGCGTGGTGGAGGCCGTCGAGTTCCTGATCGAGACACCCGGCGAGGACATCCCGCACCTCCGGGTGCGGGTCCACCACAAGCACCGGGGACTGGAGAAGCGGTTCGAGGAGCTGCCGATCGAGCGTGGCGTCCTGCTCGCCGAACGAGTCGAGGGCATCGCGTCCGTGGCGCACGCGTTGGCGTTCGCGCACGCCGTGGAGGATCTCGGCGACATCGGCGTGCCGCCCGCGGCCGGGCTCGTCCGGCTGGTGCACGCCGAGCTGGAACGGGTCGCGAACCACCTGGACGTGGCCATGCGGCTCGCCGATGCCGCCGCCCTCGCGGTCGCGACCGCCCGGTTCGGGTGGCACAAGGAACGGGTGCTCAGGCTCCGCAGCGAGCTGTGCGGCAGCCGGTACGGCCGAGGTGTCGTCACCGTGGGCGGTGTCCTCGCTGGCCTGGCCCTGCCGTCGGCGCAGGCCGCTGCCGCGCTCGACACGATCGAGCGGGACATCGCCGGTGACGAGCACGCCGCCATGGCCACCCCGTCCTTCCTCGACCGGCTGCGGGGCACCGGTCTGCTACCGCCGGACATCGCGGCGACCCACGGCGCGCTGGGTCCGGTCGGCCGGGCGTCCGGCGCCGGTGAGGACGTCCGGACCAGCCGGCCGTACGACGCCTATCAGCAGCTGGCGGTGCGGCCCGTCGACGGGCACGCCGCGGGCGACGTCCAGGACCGGCTGCGGGTGCGCTGGGCCGAGCTGCACGAGGCGTTCCGACTGGCCCGGCACGCCGTGGCCCTGCTGACCGAGTACGGCGAGCCGCTACCCCTCACCGAGCTGCGCGTCCCCGTCGACGTGCCGGACGGGCGCGGGGTCGGCTGGGCCGAGGCCCCGCAGGGCGAGGTGCTGTACCTCGTCGAGGTCGCGGACGGCCGGCTGCGCCGGGTCGCGCCGCGGTCCGCGTCGTTCCACAACCTGCCGCTGCTCCACACCGTGTTCGCCGGCGACATCTTCACCGACTTCCCGTTCATCGAGGCTAGCTTCGGACTGTCGGTCGCGGGGGTGGCGCTCTGATGGCCTGGGTCCTGCGCGGTCTGCGCGACGGCGTCGTCACCACCCGCTACCCCCAGCGTCCCGATCCGTACGGCACGGCGTTCCGGGCCGCCGTCGAGGTCTCCACGTCGCCCGCCGACACCGGCGGGCGGGTCGAACCGGTCTGTCCGACCGGGGCCATCGCGAGCAGCGACGGCCATGTCGAGCTCGACCGGGGGCGGTGCATCCTGTGCGGTGCGTGCGTCCGGGTGTTCCCTGGCACGTTCTCCTGGGCCACGGGCAGCGAGACCGCGAGCGCCGACCGGCGGGCGCTGGTCGTCCCCTCCGGCCTGCCCGAGACCGGCGAGACCGTGGAGCGGGTCCGCGCCGACCTGGCCCGCCGGGTGCGCAGGCTGCGCCGGTCGGTCCATGTCCGGCACGTGGACGCGGGCTCGGACGGCTCGGAGGAGTGGGAGATCCAGGCCCTGCTCAACCCGACGTACGACGTGCACCGGCTCGGCATCTTCTTCACCGCCAGCCCGCGCCACGCCGACGTCCTGCTCGTCACCGGGGCGGGCGCACGCGGTATGACCGGCGCGCTGCGGCGCACCCGCGAGGCGATGCCGGAGCCGGTCGTCGTCGTGGCGGTGGGCACCGATGCGATCAGCGGGGGTCTGGTCCGCTCCACCTACGCCACGACCGGCGGGCTGCTCGACCAGCTCGACGTCGACGTCATGGTGCCGGGCTCGCCGCCGCCGCCGTTCGCGGTCCTCCACGGCATCCTGCTCGCCCTCGGCCGGGTCCCGGAGCGGCTCCCCGGCGTCCCGGCACGGCCATGACGACCGCTGCGCTACTGCTCGTGGCGCTCTGCGTGTGCGCCGGCGCGGCCGCCGCGTCCGTGGCGCTGCCCGCACGCCGCGCCGCACGGTCCTCGCCGTACCTGCTCCTGACCGTTGCCGCGCTGCTGGTCGCGGTCGCCGGGCTCCGCGCCGACCTGGGCCACGGCGGCACGCTGGACCTCGGGACGGTTATGGGGTTTGGACGCAGCACGCTACGCGCCGATCCACTCGCCGGGCTGTTCCTGACGCTCACGGGGGTCGTCGCCGTCCCCGTCACCCTGGGCTTCGCGGCGTGGTCACGCCACGACCCAGACGTGCCGTTCCGCGCCCTCGCGGCCGTGGTCGCCCTGACGCTCGCCGGGGTCGTCCTCGTGCTGCTCGCCGACAGCGCGTACGTATTCCTGTTCGGCTGGGAGTCCGTCTCCGTCGCGTTCTACCTCCTCGCCGGGTACCGGCGGGACATCCCTGACCGGAGCCGCGCGGCGATGCTCACCTACGGCTTCTCCAAGACCTCCGGCGCCCTTCTGCTCGTCGCGTTCGGGCTGCTCGCCGGCCAGACGGGCTCGTTCCGGCTGGCCGACTGGTCGGCCGCCTCAGGAGCCTCGCACGACGCGGCGTACGCCCTGCTGCTCGTCGCGTTCACCGCCAAGGTCGGTGTCGTCCCGCTCCAGGTCTGGCTCCCGGCGGGGTATGGGGCCGCGCCCGGGCCCGCACGCGCTCTCATGTCCGCCGTCGCGGCCAACATCGGCTTCTACGGGATGTGGCGGACCCTGGAGATCCTCGGCGCTCCACCTACGTGGCTCGCCGTGGTGCTGCTGCTGACGGCGGCGTTCACCGCGTTGCTCGGCATCGCGCATGCCGCGGTGCAGCGTGATCTGCAACGCGTCGTGGCCTACTCCAGCGTCGAGAACGGCGGCCTGATCACCGCCGGGTACGCCATCGCACTCGCCGGCGCGACCACCGGGCAGGCCCGCCTGACAGCCCTCGGCCTGCTGACGAGTGCCCTGCAGATGGTCGCGCACTCGTTCGCCAAGTCGGCGATGTTCCTCGCGACCGGCCGCCTGGAGCAGGTGACCGGGCAGCGCGACCTCGACGAGCTCCTGGGGGCGGGCCGCGCCGAACCCGCCGCGGGTGTCGCGTTCGCGGTCGGCGCGCTGACCCTCGCCGGCCTGCCGTTGACTCTCGGGTTCGTGTCGGAGTGGTTCCTGCTCGAAGCTGTCATGCAGCTGTTCCGGCTCCGCGAGCTGACGCTGCTGGTGACGTTCGCGGTCGCGGGGGCCGCACTCGCCCTCGCGATCGGCTACGCCGGGCTGACCTTCGTCCGGCTGGTCGGAATGACCGTGCTCGGCGGGGACCGCCACCGCGACGACCAGCCGGCCGCCCCTCCAGCGCTCGGGATGCTGGGCACCTTCGCGCTGCTTATCCCGGCGGCCGGATGCGTCGCCGTCGCGGCCGTCAGCCCCTGGGAGATCCGGTTCCTCGCGGACGGCCTGGCGCCGGTCGTCCCGGCCGGGACCACGCTCGGGGCGCTGGCTTCCCCCTGGGTCCTGCAGCCGGTGTATGCCGACTTCTCGGCGCTGTCCCCGTCGTGGCTGGCCGTCGAGCTCCCGGTGCTGGCCGTCGTCGTCCTCGGGTTGACCGCCGTCGCCAGCCAGGGGTCGCTGTTCGCGGTCCGCCGGGTGCCAGCGTGGCGGTCCGCGACGAACGGGGTCGCGGGGGACGCGCGGTACACCCCCTTCGCCTTCGCGAACCCCACCCGGCACGTGCTGGGGAACCTGCTGCTCACCCGCGCCGGGCGGGTCGACGCCAACGACCGGCTCGACAGTCAGGACGATGCGGACAGCCCCTTCGCCGGCCCCGACATGCCCGAAGGTGAGCAACGCCACCGCAGCCAGCACCGGACCGAACCAGGAGACATGCCCGCGAAGGGGACGTTGGAGGTCTCTTCGGGGACCGGCGCCGCCCGGCACCACGCCGTCTACAGCACCGACGTGGTCGAGCTGGTCGAGGCGTTCCTCTACCGACCCGCGATCGCACCGCTGCGGCGCGTCGTGACCGCTGCGAAGCGGCTGCAGTCGGGCCGGCTCGACGCCTACATCGGCTACATGCTCGTCACGCTCGTCGCGCTGATCGCTGTCGTCGTCGCGATGTCCTGAGCGAAGCCAGAGAGGAGGCACGACGTGCAAAGGATCCGGCTCGACCGGGCGGCGGTGCAGCTCACGCTCTACGTCGCCGAGCCGCATATGGGCGACCGCCGCCTGAAGGTGGACGAACTGCTGCGGCGCGCGGCGTCCCGCGGTGCCTCCGGCGCGACCGTGATCGCCGCGTACCAGGATTTCGGGCGGCGCCGCGCCGCCGGCGACCGGCACCGCGCGGGCGATGGCTGGAACGCTTTCGTTGACGCATTCACCGGTTACCTGCGTCGACCAGCAACGCGACCTGCTCCGCTCGGTGACGGCTCGGGCCGGCGGCCTGTGCGGGACGGTGGTTGAGGTCTCCCAGGTGAGCGCGGCCGTGCTGTCGCTGTCGGAGCAGGACGGGCGGCACCGGCTGTCCCAGCTCCGCGAGCATCGTGCGCTGGTGGACCGGGAGCGGTTGGCCAGCGCCGTCCTCGTCCGAGCCGAGCTCGCGGGGCTGCGCGACCGGACAGCAGAGCAGGCCACGGCCCTGGTCGCGGAGTGCACCCCGGTCCTGCTCTCCACCCTCGCCGGTCAGGTGCGCGACCTGCCCATCGGGGGTGCCGCTCTGGAGGACCGTGCGCTGGTCCTCGCGGCCAACCTGATCCGGTGCTGCGTGGACCAGTGGCGGGTCGACTGGGCGGTGACTGTCGAGCAGACGGTCGCTGCGCTCCGGGAGGAGGTGGTGCGTCAACTCGACGGGCACATCGCGTCGGTTCGCGAGGCCGCGTCCGCGCTCTTCGCGTTCGACCTGGTCCCGGCGGGCGCGAGCGGCGGGATGGCCGGCACGACCCAAGTCGGCTACACCTTCGAGCCGGACGTGGAACAGACGGAGGCGTTGGCGGAGGCAATGTGCACCCGGCTGCCCGGCGCGTGGGGCGGGCGCAGGGTGGAACGACACGTGCTGCGGCGGGCGGCGGACCTGCTGGAGCGGCACGCCGGACGGGCACGGGCGGACGTCGCCGCCCGGCTCGTCGACATCGAACGGCAGATGCTGCGTGAGCGCGACGAGCGGTACGCCGCCGGGACCGCGGGGATCGTCGATGCGATCGAGCGGGCGGGGCGCCTGCACGCCGAACGACGTGAGCAGGTGGACGCCGGACGCGCACAGGCCCTCGGCCGCGCGGCGAGCGCGCGCCGACTCCGTGACCTGTTCGCCCAGCTGACGGCGGGTGGCCGACGTGGACGACCGGATGTCGGACCGGCTGGGTGCGGCGACGTGACGCAGCCGCTGTGGGCGGACGGCACCGAGGAGGGGCACCCTGGACACTATTCGGCGCCGCCGCCGGACCCGGCAGGCGGCGTCGGACTGGCGCTGCGATGAGCCGCGACGTCAGCGACGTGGCCGGTACGGAAGAGCCCGGCCCCACGTCGAACACTCGGCTGCTGGGGCAGCTGTCGTTCCTGTCCGGTACGGCGCAGGAGATGGTCTACCCGCTCATCCCGACGTTCGTCGTCGTGGTGCTCGGCTCGTCCAAGACGCTGCTGGGTGTGGTCGAGGGCCTGCTCGCCCTGGGCGTCACGGTCGCACGGTTGGGGGCGGCCCGGGCGATGGACCGAGGGTTCTCGCCACGCCGGCTGCTCGTCGGCTCCTATGTCGCTTCGTTGGTGTCGAGGCCGTTGCTGGCGCTCGCGCCGAACTTCGCCGCGGTGGGGGTGTTGCGCGGAATCGATGGCCTGGGCAAGGGTGGCAAGGACGCCCCGAAGGACTCGCTGGTCGCCCTCGACGCCGGGGCCGGCCGTGCCGGGCGGGCGTTCGGGGTGCTGCGCGCGCTGGACACCGCGGGGTCGGTCGCCGGCCCCGCGATCGCCGGGGTGCTGCTGCTGTGGCTCGGCCACGGGGAGCGCGGCCTGCGGGTCGTGTTCGCGCTCGCCGCGATCCCGGCGGTCGCCGGGCTGTGGACGCTGCGGCAGGTCCGCGACGCAGCGCCGGTCCCGGCCCGTGACAGGCGTGCGTCGAGGGCTTCGCTGCCGCGGTCGTTCAAGGTGCTGCTGGTCGCGGCGCTGATCTTCGGGTTGGCAAACTCCTCGGACACGTTGCTGCTGCTGCGGGCGAGCAGCGCTGGGTTGAGCGCGGCCGAGTTGGCGTTCGCGTACGCCCTGGTGAACCTGGTCTATGCGTTGCTCGCGGTCCCGCTGGGTGTGCTGTCGGACCGGATCGGGCGGCGTCCCTTGCTGTTCGCGGCCTGGGGGGTTTACGTGCTGGTCTACGCCGGCTTCGCCTACGCCGACCAGGCGTGGCAGCTCGTGGTGCTGTTCGGGTTGTACGGGATCTACTTCGCGGCCGGTGAGGGCGTGATCAAGGCGTGGATCTCCGGGCTGGTCCCGGCCGAGCGCCGCGGCGCCGCGTCCGGGCTGTACGCCGCAGCGGCCGGGCTGCTGGTCCTGCCGGCGAGCGTTCTCGCCGGGGCGCTCTGGGACCGGGCAGGACCTGGCTGGGCCTTCGGTACCGGCGCGGCGATCGCCGCGGTCGCGCTCGCGGTCGTAATGCTGAGCCCAGCACTGCGGCGTGCCGCCCTCGAAGTGCCTCCGGGAACGGCCGCGTCGTGAACCCGGAGTCCGGCGAAGAGGGGAGACACCATTGAGCACGACCCGGAGCCCGGGCGCGGAGCCGGTCGAGATCGTCGAGGTCCTGCTACTGCGTCGGGGGCCGTCACTGCGGCCCGCGGCGGGGTGCGTGCCTGACGGAGCTGGCGGCCGTCTCGGCCGGCATCTGGACAGACCATCCCGTGAACGTGCATTTGACGCTGGCCCGGCTGGCCCGTCGCCGAGGCAGGCCGGCGGGTCCTGCTCGTGGGGCACGGCAACCAGCTGCGCGCCAAGCGGCAGTGAGGGTCGGTCCACATAGGTAGCGAGAGTTGGTCCAACCCGTGAGCCGTAACCGAAGCCTATGTGCCGCGGGGTCACCGGTCAGTCGACCGTTTGTGTCCGCCTCCCCCGCGGGGGACCGCGCACTCTCGCCCACTCCGACGCTTGCCCCCCTGACACCGATCGCGCCGGTTGGCAAGACTGCGCCGAACGGGCCCACGCTCTTGTCGATTGACCTGGCACGAGGGAAACAACAGCTGTGACCCTTCGTCCCCCGCGGGAAGACGCTGTACGTGACGTTGTCGTGCCTGGGCCCAGGCAAGTTCTCTGTGGGTTCGCTGTTCGACATCTCGCCATGCGGCGGTCAGAGCGCCACCCTCACCGTGGCTGACCAAGCCGGAATCACCCAGCGCTTGCTCGTCCAAGCGGACGGCGCAACCACATGGCGACTTCTCATCACCTCCGGAGTCTGAGGCGCGCAGCCGGCAGCGGAAGCACGCCGCCGAGGAGTCCGGCGGTGCTACGCGACGCCAAACTGCCGGACAGGATGCCCGGCGCCGATCCACAGCCTGGTCAACCGGCCCGACGACTAATGAAGGCCGGAGGGCCGGATGTTCTGGTTGAGCTGGAACAGGTTGGTGGGGTCGTACCGGTCTTTCACCGCGACCAGGCGGGCATACGTGTCGGGCGGGTAGGACGCCTGGACCTTGTCCTGCCCGGGTTCGGAGGTGAAGTTGACGTAGGCCCCGCCGGTGCTCCATGGGTCCATGGCCCGGTGCGTCGCACGCGCCCAGTCGGCATGGTCCTGGAAGTCTGCTCGCTCGGGCGACCGGGCGATGATGTTGAGGACGTAGGCCGCGCTGCGCTGCGCGAACGCGGTGGCGCCGGCCGGCACCTGCGCCATGGCGCCGCCGCAATGGTGTAGGTGCAGTTCGTGTACGGGGGCTTGACCAGCCGCGTGTTGAACCAGCAGGGCGTCGATGGCGTCGTCGGTCAGGCGGTCGAGTAGCGCTGCGGTGAAATAGTTCTGGGCGCCGGCAGTCCATAGGGGGTCGAGCAGGCTCTGCATGGCGACGTACGGCATCGGGGCCATCAGGTCCGCAAGCGGCTCGGCAAGGGTGCGCAGCGCTTGGGTGGCCTTGGCGCCGTCCTCGACGGAACCGGCGTAGACGCCGAGGATGGCAACGATCGGCTGGCCGTGTGACGCCTCGGGTAGGAACGGCACTGGTGGCGCGATGAGGATGTTGGCCAGCGTGGTGAGCTCGTCGGGCATGGTAGCGGTGAGGTCGCGCCAACCTCGGAGCACCTCGACCGCCGATTCCCCGGGGTAGAACACCGCGCCGGCGAAGACAATGGGGCCGACCGGGTGCAGGCGGTACTCCAACGACGTCACGACCCCGAAGTTGCCGCCGCCACCGCGCAGCGCCCACAACAACTCGGGGTGCTCGTGCTCAGTGGCGGTGACGAGCTGGCCGTCGGCGGTGACCACGTCGGCCGAGACCAGACTGTCGCAGGCGAGGCCATAGCGGCGCAGCAGCCAGCCGATTCCGCCGCCGAGGGTGAAGCCGGTGATGCCGGTGCTCGATACCAGGCCTCCGGTGACAGCCAGGCCGAACGCCTGCGTCTCGTGGTCGAACTCCGACCAGGTGAGCCCGGGCTGGGCGCCGGCCCGCCGGGTGGCGGGGTCGACCCGGATCCCCTTCATCGGTGAGGTGTCGATGACCACCCCGCCATCGCAGGTGGAGAATCCGGCGATGCTGTGCGCGCCGCCGCGGACCGCCACCTGCAGCCCTTCGCTGCGGGCGAACTCGACCGCCCGCACCACGTCGGCGGTGCCGGCGCAGCGGATGAGCAGCGCAGGGCACCGGTCGTGGGCGGCGTTCCACACCACCCGTGCCTGCTCGTAGTCGGGGTCGGACGGGCGCACCAGCCGCCCCCGCAGGGCGGCTTCCAACTCGCCGAGGGTGGCCTCGCCGATGACCTGGCGTGCGTTCGTCGTGGCGGTCATGGTTGTCTCCCCGTGTCGGTGTCAGCGTGTCATCGGGACCGTACGGCGGCCCACTCAGCGTCCGCTTAGCAGCGGCTGCGCGTGGCTCGCCAGGTAGGCGAGCCCGGCCGCGTCAGCCAGCGCGACGAAGCAGTGTCGTGCGTCCTCCACGCAGCTCGCGGCCGCGATTTCGTTGCCGGAGCGGCTTTCCAGGCTGGCCAGCGTCAGGAGGTTCCAGGCCCGCGATCGAAAGCTCCAGGAGACGAGCGGAGGCTCGCGCCACTGCCGCAGTACCCGCAGTGCTCTGTCGTCCTCGCCGGCGTCGAGCAGGACCAGGCCGAGGTCGAGCAGCGCGCCGGACCGCCCCGGTGCGTCTTCCATCTCTTCGAAGAGCAGCATCGCCTCACGCAGCAGCCGGTCGGCCCGGCCCAGGTCCCCCGTGGCCGCGGCGACCAGGCCCTGATTCAGCACGCTGACACCGACGCCGCGGCGGTCGCCCAAGCCACGCCGGATCCCAAGGCTGCGTTGGAGCAGCTCGCTGGCCTCTGGCAGCTCCCCGGTTATCCGGTGCACGTTGGCCAGGTGGCACAGCGCCAAGGCCTCCCCGTGCAGGTCGCCTCGGCGGTGGAAGACGCTGACGCTCTCCTCCAGTAGCGCGCGTGCCCGGGCCAGGTCACCCCCCAGGCGGGCCGCGTAGGCCAGGTTGGACAAGGTGTACGCCGCGGCCTGATCGGTGCCGACTCGGCGGAACAACGACACGGTCTCGGTGAACGGCATGCGGGGCCGACCATCGCGGCCGAGCTCCCAGAAGAACCCGGGCGTCACCACGGAGAAGAACGGTGCCAGGTCCGCCGGAAGCTGGTCGAGCAGGCCGAGGGTCTCGGAAAGGTAATGCTCGGCCTGCTCGCTGGCACCTCGCGACAGGGCGATGAAGCCGAGCATGTGGGTGGCGCTGGCGACCACGCCGGCGTGAGCGGCCGTCACCGCCAGCGAACGGCCCTCCTCGACCAGGTCCACCGCAAGCCGCCATGCGTTATCCACCAGCCAGGCCAGCAGACCAGCCAGGTGCAGGGTCTGCGCCAGCGCCTGGCCGTCTCCGACCTCACGCATGATCGCCACCGCCTCGACCCGCAGGTCGGCCAGACGGGCCTTGGGGTCGCCTCGTCGCACCTCCATCGCGGCCGCCGCCAGCAGCGCCTGGGCCCGTAGCGACGTCCGCTCCGGCGCGGCCGCCAGGGTGGCCTCCAGCCAGCGGCTGCCTTCGGAGAAGTGGCCGACGGCCAGCCAGAAACGCCACAAACTGGCCGCCAGCCGCAACGCCACTGCCGGGTCGTCTGCCAGACCGCTGGACAGCGCCGCCCGCAGATTGTCATGTTCGGCTTCCAACGCCTCCGGGGTGTCGTTGACGACGCCGACGGCTCGCTCCGGGTCGCACGAGACGGCAAAGGCGACGTACCAGTCGCGGTGGGCACCGACGCGCTCGGCCTTCTCACCGGCGTCCCGTAGGCGCGCATCGGCGTACTGTCGGATCGTCTCCAGCAGGTGGTAGCGCGCCGTTCCACCGGCGTGCTCGACCTGCACCAAGGACTTGTCGACCAGGCGACTGAGCAGATCGACGACATCCAGGCCGCCGCCGCCGCAGACTTCTTCCACCGCCTCCAAGGGCATGCCGCCGGCGAAGACCGCCAGGCGCCGGAACAGGACTCGTTCGTCCGGCTCGAGCAGGTCGTGGCTCCACGCCAGCGTGGCGCGCAGCGTCTGCTGACGGGTGACGGCAGATCGACTGCCGCGGTCCAGCACGTGCAGCGCATCGCCGAGCCGGGACGCGATGTGGCTGGGGGCCAAGGCCGACATCCGGGCCGCGGCAAGCTCGACGGCGAGCGGTATCCCGTCCAGGCGGACGCAGATCTCAGCCACCGCCGGCGCGGTCGCCGCATCGAGGGTGAACTCCGGTGCAACATCATGCGCCCGTTCAACGAACAGGCGGACCGACTCCAGTTCTGCCAGCCGACCGAGCGATGGCAGGGCATGCAGGTCCGGCAGCGCCAGCGAGGGCGTGCGCCAGGTCACCTCACCACCGACCCGGAGCGGCTCCCGGCTGGTGGCCAACACCACCACATCCGGGCAGACCCGCAGCAATTCTCCGGCCAGCCGGGCGCACGCCTCCAGCAGATGCTCACAGTTGTCCAAGACCAGCAGCAGCCGTCGCCCAGCCAGCTGCCGGGCCAGCGCCACCTCCGCGATCCCCGTGTCCGGCAGCGGCACGTCCAGCACCGACGCCACCGTCTGTGGCACCAGCTCCGGGCGCGACAGCGACGCCAGCTCGGCGACGTGGACACCGTCGGGGTAGCCGGCAACCAGCCCGGCCGCGACCTGACCCGCGAGCCGCGTCTTGCCCGCGCCGCCCGGGCCGGTCAGGGTCAGCAGTCGAGTTCGGCCGAGCGCTTGGATGATCTCGGCGATCTCGCGTCGCCGACCGACGAAAGACGTCTGCTCAAGCCGGAGACCGTTGACGCTGGGTGCCGTCGCCCCCGACGGGGTTCGGATCTCATCCCTGCCCGTCGCCAGCTCGGCCCCGGTGGGGTCCCCAGCGGTGAGCAGGTCACGGTAGAGCCGCCGGGTCGCCGGCTCGGGCTCGGCGGCGTACTCCGCGGCGAGCGCCTCCCGGAGCCGGTCGAACGCCGCCAGGGCTTCATACCGGCGGCCGCTGGCTGCCAGCGCCGTCATCAGGTGGCGGTATGCGCCCTCGTGGAACGGGTGCGCGGCGGTCACAGCGCCCACGATGTCGACCACCTGGCTGTGGTCTCCCCGCTCCGCCAGCACCTCGGCGTACTCGACCGACAGCATCAGATGGCGATCCCGCAAGGCCTCTCGTGGCGCCTCCGCCCATTCCTCGAACCGATCCTCGGGCAGCAGGTCCCCCCGGTAGAGGTCCACCGCGATCCGATAGTCGCGGGTCTCGCGGGTCTCGCGGGCCCGGCGGCAGGCAGCATCGAAGGCCACGGTGTCGAGCCATGGCAGCGCGCCCTCCGACAGCAGCACCACGTCGTCACGCAAACAGAACAGGGCACCGGGGGCCCCGGCAACCACCCGGCGGGCGACGTATAGCGCCTGATGCAGGTTGTTGGTGGCCGACGCGGCATCCCGCTCGGGCCACAGGACGCTCACCAGCGCCTCACGGTGCATCCGATGCCCGTCGGCAAGGACCAACAGCTTGACCAGCGTCTTGGCCTTTCGCAACCGCCAGGCATCGGCGGCCACGAGGCGATCTCCGACCGTGACTTCGAACCCACCGAGGAGACGGATGTGCACGCCTGCGTCGTCAGCCACCATCGCGCGCTGCCCACGGCAGGCAGCCTCCCGCCGCAGACGCTACCCGGACCAACAGGCCCCCCGGCGCGAGACGAAACGGCGACGCCAGTTCTGCACTAAGCCGGACGTAAGTCAATGCAAAGGTACCAGGCCTACACCTGCAGGAGCACGGATCGTCCACCGGGACGTCCCTACGGAAAAGAGGCTCCTCATGCGATTCCCAACCACAACCCGGCGCCGCACCCTGGGCGCCGCAGCCGCCCTGACGGCTG
Source organism: Mycobacteriales bacterium (assembly GCA_038253225.1). Classification (GTDB taxonomy): domain Bacteria; phylum Actinomycetota; class Actinomycetes; order JALYNC01; family JALYNC01; genus JBBSHH01. Next base: position 16,369 of record JBBSHH010000025.1, read on the forward strand.
CCGTCACCGCCGCGATCCTGGTGTCCTCCGTCGGCCCGATCGGCGCCGCTGCCGCCGCCCCGACCAGCGCGGCGGCGGGTCCCAGCGTCACCCCCCTCGCCGCGGCGCTCGTCCCGGCCCCTATCGACCTCGACCGTCGAGCTCAGTCGAACGTCGTGACCGTCCGGATCGTCTTCAAGCCGGGCGACACGACCGGCTGGCACTTCCACCCCGGCCCCGTCTTCGTCCAGGTCGTCTCCGGGGCGGTCACCCTGAGGCACGCCGTACACGGCCGCTGCCTGTCCGACGTCATACGCGCCGGGCACGGCTTCTTCGAGACGCCGGGTGCCGTCCACCAAGCTGACAACCCGCGACGGTACCGGGCGGTCCTCTACGCCACGTTCGTCCTGCCGGTCGGCGCCCCGCCGCAGGTGAGCGCTCCGATCCCGGCGGCCTGCCGCTGAGCGGCGGCCAACACACCGCTCACGAACCGATGAACCCCCCGTTTACCGGGGGGTTCATCGTCGCCGCCGCCGGACGTCCGCCACGGCCCGGCGACCCATTCGCGAGACCTACCAGCGCGGTAGCGCCGAGCGTCAGCCGCCGACTATCGCCCGTCAGCCGCTCGAGTAGCCGCCCGGTGCCCCGCGGGCGTGCGGGCAGGTACTCGACGTTCGCGGAATCGGCGCGGTCCCGGTTGTCGGTCGATACCGTCTGCTCATGACTGGCCGCTCCCACATCCTGCTGCTGGCGGCGGTCGGCAGCACCGTGCTGGCTGCGGCGACGCCGGCCGCGGCCCGGCCGGCCGGGCTGGCGGTCAGCTTGTCGCCGGCCATCAACGCCGCGGTCCTGCCGTCGCCCGCCGGTCCCGTCGGCCGGTGAGCGGGCTGCGGGTCGCGCTGATCGGGCTCGGCGACATCGCCCGGAAGGTCTACCTGCCGCTGCTCACCGCCCAGCCCGGCGTCATCCCGGTGCTGGTGACCCGTGACCCGACGGCGCTCCGCAGCGCCGGCGACACCTACCGGGTCACCGAGCGCCACACCACCCTCGAATCGGCGCTGGCCGCCGGGATCGACGCGGCGTTCGTGCACGCCGCGACGGGGGCCCATCCGGAGATCGTCGGCACCCTGCTCGGCCGCGACGTCCCCGTCTTCGTGGACAAGCCGCTGGCCGACACCTACGCCGTCGCGGCCGAGCTGGCCGCTCTCGCCGAGCGACGGCAGGTGCCGCTCATGGTCGGGTTCAACCGGCGGTACGCGCCGGCGTACCGCGAGCTCGCGGGCTGGCCGCGCCGGGACGTCGTGCTCATGCAGAAGCACCGCCGCGGCCATCCGGAGGCGCCCCGACGGCTGGTCTTCGACGACTTCATCCACGTCGTGGACACCCTGCGGTTCCTCGCACCGGGCCCCGGCGCCGCCATGACCGTCGACGCGGGCGTCGACGCCGGTCTCGTGCGCTGGGTCAGCGTGTCGCTGCGGTCCACCGGGGGGCTCGCGGTCGGGATGATGAGCCGCGAGTCGGGACTGGTCGAGGAGGTGCTGGAGGTCATCGGCCCGGGCCGCAAGCGGCGGGTACTGAACCTGTCGGAAACCGTGGACTACGCCGGCGCGGAAAGCGTGCAGCGGCGCGACGGCTGGGAGCCGGTCGCCGTCCAGCGTGGCTTCGCGCCGATGTGCGCGGAGTTCCTCGACGCCGTCCGGGCCGGCTCGGCGCTCACTGCCCGGGATGCGTTGGAGACCCATGCGCTCTGCGAGCAGATCGTGGCCCAGGTGGGTGCCCGCGGGTAGGCGGTGTCGGTATCAGGTTCGGCTGCGGTGTTCGGCTCAGCGGCGGTTCCCCAGCGCCATCCGGCGCCAGGTGTGCCGCCGGCCCCGCACCGCGACCGAGTAGGCGTAGAGCAGCTCCGGGTCGGGGCTCCCGCCAAGCCCGGCGTCGCCGATGTGGTGGGCGTCGGCGCCGACCTCCTTGGCGAGCAGCGCGAGCGGGGCGGCCAGGGACGGGTGCGCGCCCTCCTGCGACGTGCCGATCGTCGTCACCGCCAGGCCGCCGGCCTGGTGGACAGCGGCCACGATCGCGCCGGCGGCCTCCCGGGTCACCCCGGGCACCGTGCCGGGCAGCGGCAGCAGCGCCGCGTCGGCTCCGGCGTCGACCAGCGCGGCGACGCCGGCCGGCGTCAGCGGTTCCGGCGCGCCGGCGAGGTGCATCTTGCCGGCCCAGATCACCGGACCGTCACCGATCGCGGCCCGCACCGATGTGGTGACGGTGGCCAGCTCGGCCAGCGTGGTGCCGGTGCCCGGGTTGGCGGTGAGGCACAGCAGGGCGGCGCCGGCGTCGACCAGCCGCCGCGCCGAGTCCGGGGTCGCCCGGCGCAGCGCCGGCACGTCCCCCGGTTCGAGATTCACCCCCACCGGCCGGCCGAGCCGCTCGGCCAGCCCGGCCAGGTCCTCGACCGGCCCGGACGCCGGTAGCCGCCAGCCGTTCCCGACGTAGGCCTCCTCGATCCGGTTCAGGATGAGGATGTCCGCCCCGAGCGCGGCGACGACCTCGGCGTTGTCCACTCCACTCGCGAGCGGCGCACCGCCGGCGATGACCTCCGCGACGATCGTCCGGCCCTCCGAGTCGGCCACCGCCGCCAGCAGCGGGCGGCCGCGCAGCGCCACCAACGCCGGACGGTCCAGGTCGAGGAGCCGGGTCACGCCCCGGTCCAGGAGAACAGCGGCGCGCCGGCCGCCACGGGACCGACGGCGACGAGGTCGACGAGGGCCTCCGCCGGCGTGTCGAGGGCGACCACCGGGCACACCGCGGACCGGCCACCGGCCGCGACCGCGACGGGGTCCCACGACACGATCGGCTGGCCGGCCCGCACCGTGTCGCCCTCCGCGACCCGCAGCGTGAACCCCTCCCCATGCAGCTGCACCGTGTCGATGCCGAGGTGCACGAGCACCGCAAGTCCGGCTTCGTGGGTGATCACGAAGGCGTGCGGGTGCAGCTTGACGACCGTCCCGTCCAGCGGTGCGACCGCGTCCCCGGCCGCGTCCGGGTCGACCGCCACGCCCGGGCCGACGAGCGCCTCGGCGAAGACCGGGTCGGGCACATCGGCCAGCGCCAGCGCCCGGCCGGCGACCGGTGAGCCCACGACGACCGAGGTCACATCAGGTCCTCGATGTCACTGGCGATGGTGTCCGCCTGCGGACCGACCACCACCTGGACGACGTTGCCCGACCGCATCACCCCGTGGGCGCCGGCGGCCTTCAGCGCCGGCTCGTCCACGACGCTGCCGTCGCTGACCTCGACCCGCAGCCGGGTGATGCACGGCTCCATGTCGACGATGTTGGCCGCGCCACCGAGCGCGGTGAGGATCTGCTCCGCCTTGCTCATGTCTCCTCCTCAGGACGACGTTGGATCAGTCTGCGTCACCTTCGACAGCCCCCGCGGGGCGTCCGGGTCGAGCCCCAGCCGCCGGGCCAGCGCCTCGACCGCCAGCTGGCCGGGAACGATCAGCGCCAACGCCGCCAGCGTCTCCGGCAGGTCCGGGCCCGGCAGCAGCCCGTCGCAGCCAGCGGCGAAGGCGCGGTCGCCGCCGAGGCCGAGCACCCGCGCGCCGCGGGCCTGCACCGTCGCGGCCAGCGCGGTCAGGCCGGGCAGCACCGGCCCGTCGGCCGGGGCGACGATCACCGCGACCGTGCCGGGGCCGAGCACCGCGATCGGTCCGTGCCGCAGGTCGGCGTAGGACAGGCCGCGGACCGGGCGTAGGCAGGTTTCCTCGAGCTTGAGCGCGACCTCGAGCGCCGTGGAGTAGGTCAGCCCACGCCCGGCGACCAGCGTCGTGTCGCCGTCGGCCAGCAGCGCCGCCGCCGGCTCCACATCGGCGTCGAGGAGGCGTTCGATGGCGGCCGGCACCGCGCCGAGGTCCAGACCGGACCCGAGCGCTCCGGCGAGCACCGCGACCGCGGCGAGCTGCGCGGTGTAGGTCTTGGTCGCGGGGACGGCCAGCTCGACCCCGGCCGAGGTGACCAGCGCGACGTCGGCCCCGGCCACGAGCGGGCTCTCGGCGCGGTTGCTGATCGCGACCGTACGGGCGCCCTGCCGCGCCGCCCACCGCTGGGTCTCGACGATCTCCTCGGTCTCACCGGACTGGGACAGGCTCACCACCAGGGTGTCGCTTAGGTCGACCTCGACCGCGTAGTGGGTCGCGAGGGAGGGCGCGGCCAGGGCCGCCGGCCGGCCGGCGTGCACCTCGAGCAGATACCGGCCGTAGACCGCGGCGTTGTCGGAGGAGCCGCGGGCCACGAACAGCACGTGCCGGCGGCCGTCGGCGAGCCGACGCAACGCCGGCTGCAGCGGCAGCAGCGCGTCCACGGTCCGCGCCACCGCGGCCGGCTGTTCGGCGATCTCCTGCAGCATCCGGCTGCGGCCGCCGGTCGGGGCGTTCACTCGAAGTCCTCCATGTCCTCGCCGGCGGCGAATGTGCACCTGCCGTCGATCCACGTCGCCTGCGTACGCAGCTCGTCGGAGAGCCAGACCACATCGGCCGGTCCGTCGGCGGCGAGGCGCCCCAGGTCGCTCCGGCCGACGGCGTCGGCGGGCACCCGGGTCGCCGCGTCGAGCGCCGGGACGAGCCCCACCCCGCACCCCACCGCGTTCCCGACCGCCTCGTCCATCCGCAGCGTCGAGCCGCCGATCGTGCCATCCGGTCGCAGCGGCGGCCGACCCGGCGCCACGTCGACCACCTCGTCGCCGAGCCGGTACTGCCCCGGCGGCATTCCGAGCGCGGCGACCGCGTCGGTGACCAGCGCCAGCCGACCGGGCGCCGCCCGGAAGGCGAGCGCGACCACCGGCGCCACCACGTGGTGCAGGTCGACGATGAGCCCGCAGGTGAGCCGCTCGTCGGTCAGCGCCGCCCCGGGGACGCCGGCGTCGCGGTGGTGCAGGGGCCGCTGCGCGTTGAACAGGTGAGTGACCAGCCGGGCACCCGCGTCGACCGCGGCGCGGACCTGCTCGTACGTCGCATCGCTGTGCCCCACCGCGACCCGTACGCCGGCGGCGCGCAGCCGCCCGATCGCGTCCAGCGCGCCGGCCCGCTCGGGGGCGAGCGTCATATAGGTCAGCGCGCCGCCGCCGGCCGCGATCAGCGCCTCGACCCGGTCGGGTGTCGGGTCGCAGAGGTGCTCCGCCCGGTGCGCTCCGCGCCGCCGGGCGGAGAGGAACGGACCCTCGAGGTGCACCCCCAGGCTGCGGGCGCCGGCGCCGCGCAGTCCCGGCGCGACCGACCGGTACGCCGCCAGCGCGGCGGCCAGGTCCGGCACCGCTGCGGTGATGAACGTCGGCACGAACGCGGTCGTGCCGGTCTCGGGCAGCCGCCCGGCCACGGCTCGCCAGTCCGGCGGCCCGGCGGCGACGAAGTCGACGCCGTACCCACCGTTGATCTGGATGTCCACCAGCCCGGGCGCGAGCACTCCGGTGCTCAGCGCCACCTCCCGACCGAGCCCGGCGGGCGGACGGTCCGGACCGACGGCGCGGACGCGGCCCCGGCTGACCGCGACCCAGCCCGGGGCGTGCAGCCGACCGTCGGTGACGACCCGGGGGGCCGAGAGCACCTGCACGGGCGACTCCTTGCGCTCGTCGGTTCTTGACACGGTTGGTCCACCCTGGTCCTATCTGGACCGTACCAGCAGCACGCGGGCTTCCAGGGGTGAGCGACACTGCGATGCGGGCGATCGACCACGACGGGCCGGTGCCCAAACGGGCCCAGCTGCGCGACATCCTGCGGGACCTGCTCACCGGCGAGCTGCGCGGCGACGCCGCGATTCCCTCGGAGCGCGAGCTCACGGCGCGCTTCGGCGTCTCGCGCATGACCGTACGGGCGGCGATCGAGTCCCTCGTCGCCGAGGGCCGGCTCTACCGGGTCCGCGGCAAGGGCACCTTCGTCGCGCCCCGCCGGGTGGAGTCCCACCTGCATCTGGCCTCGTTCACCAACGACATGCGGGCCGGTGGCCACCGGCCCGGCAGCCTGGTGCTGCGGGCCGACCTGGAGCCGGCGCCGGCCGCCGTGGTGGCCGCGCTGCGGCTGGCGCCCGGCGAGCCGGCGTACCGCATCGAGCGGCTGCGGATGGCCGACGGGGCACCGATGGCGGTCGAGCACGGCTGGTACGCCGCAGCCCCGCTGCCCGGCCTGCTCGACCTCGACCTCCGCTCGCTCTACACCCTGCTGGCGGAGCACTTCGGGCTCGTCATCGACAGCGCCGCGCAAACCGTCTGGGCCGAGTCGGCCGACGCCGGCCTGGCCGGCGCGCTGGGGGTCGCGGTAGGCGCCCCGCTGATGGTGTTCCGGCGGATCTCGGCCGCCGGTGCGCTGCCGGTCGAGCACGTCACGTCCTACTACCGAGGCGACCGTTACTCGGTGCACATGTCGCTCGGCCGGCTGGCCCCGGCCGTCGTCCCGTCCCAACCTGGAGGGTCCCGATGAGTTCCGCCTCTGCCACCGCCGGTGGTGGCCGCCAGCTGCGCGGCCTGGCCTCAGCGCAACGAGTCGGCCGCAGCCTCATGCTGCCGATCGCGGTGCTGCCGGCGGCCGCGCTGCTGCTCCGGCTCGGGCAGGCTGACCTGCTCGGTAAGGTGCATGCGCTGAAGAACGTGGCCGCGGTGATCGGCGGCGCCGGTGGGGCGATCTTCACCAACCTGCCGCTGCTGTTCGCGGTGGGCGTCGCGGTGGGCTTCGTCCGCAAGGCCGACGGCTCCACCGCGCTGGCCGCGGTGGTCGGCTACATCGTCCTCTCCGGCGTCTTCGACGCGATGTCGCCGCTGGTCCTGTCGAACAAGACCGACAAGATCAACTACGGCGTCCTCGGCGGCATCGTCATCGGGATCGTCGCCGCGCTGCTCTGGCAACGGTTCTACCGGATCAACCTGCCGCCGTACCTGGCGTTCTTCGGCGGCCGACGCTTCGTGCCGATCATCACGTCGTTTGCGGCGATCATCATCGGCGTGCTGATGGCGCTGCTCTACCCGGCGTTCAACAGTGGGCTGACCCACGTCGGCAAGTGGGTGGCCGGCTCCTCGATCCTCGGCGGCTTCATCTACGGCACGGCGAACCGGCTGCTGATCCCGCTCGGGCTGCACCACATCATCAACTCGGTGGTCTGGTTCGTGCTCGGCGACTACCACGGCGTCAAGGGCGACCTGAACCGGTTCTTCGCCGGCGACCCGCACGCGGGCATCTTCATGACCGGCTTCTTCCCGATCATGATGTTCGCGCTGCCGGCCGCGGCGGCGGCGATCTGGCAGGAGGCCCGGCCGGAGCAGAAGAAGATCGTCGGCGGCATCATGGCCAGCGCGGCGCTGACGTCGTTCCTCACCGGCGTCACCGAGCCGCTCGAGTTCAGCTTCATGTTCGTCGCCTGGCCGCTCTACGTCATCCACGCCCTGCTGACCGGCACGTCCCTCGCGCTCGTGAACGCCCTCGGCGTGCATGACGGCTTCGGCTTCTCTGCCGGCGCCATCGACTACACCCTGAACTGGGGCAAGGCCACCAAGCCATGGCTGATCATCCCGGTCGGTCTGCTCTACGCCGCGATCTACTACTTCCTGTTCCGGTTCGTGATCCGACTGTGGAACCTCGGCACCCCGGGGCGCGAGGAGGACCCGGCGAACCTCGAGACTGATGCGTCGGTGACGACCGCCCGCGCCGGCTGACCGGGCCGGGCGGCCGGGCGCGCAGCGGTTCGACCAGCCGGAGGGTGTATGGCGCGGGGTGGCCTGCGGCAGGTGGGCGAGATCGACGGCCCGTTGGAGGACCGGCTGGACCAGGCCTTCGATCGCACGGTCGCCGAAGGCGAGCAGCGGCTGGGACGCTCCTTCCGCGACATCCTCATCACCGGTGCGGTCGCCGGCATGGAGGTCTCCTTCGGCGTGCTGGCCCTGCTGGCCGTGCAGCGCGCGACGCACAGTCCGCTGCTCGCCGGCCTGGCCTTCTCGGTCGGATTCCTGGCGCTGTTGCTCGGGCACAGCGAGCTGTTCACCGAGGGGTTCCTGATCCCGGTCACCACCGTGGTGGCCCAGCGCGCCACCGTCACCCAGCTGGCCAAGCTCTGGCTCGGCACGCTGGTGGCGAACCTCGTCGGCGGCTGGTTCATCACGTGGCTGCTGATGACCGGCTACCCGGACCTGCACGCCACCGCGGTCACGTCGGCCAAGCACTTCGCGACTGCGCCGTTCTCGGCCCGCTCGGTGGCCCTCGCGGTCATCGCGGGTGCCGCCATCACGCTGATGACCCGGATGCAGCACGGCACGGACTCGATGGCCGGGAAGATCGCCGCCACGATCGCCGGTGCGTTCCTGCTCGCCGGCCTGCAGATGTTCCACTCGATCCTGGATTCGCTGCTGATCTTCTCCGCGCTGCACGGGCAGGCACCCTTCGGGTACGCCGACTGGGCGCGCTGGTTCTCCTACACCGTGGTCGGCAACCTGCTCGGCGGGGTGCTGCTGGTGACGGTGCTGCGGTTGCTGCGCAGCAGCGACCGGCTGCAGCAGGAGCGCAGCAACGACCAGCCGTGAGGCGCCCGCCGGGCAGCGCCTGTCCGGTCAGGGCCCGCCGGCGAGCGGGTCCGGTCCGGCCGGGGCGCGGACGCCGGCCGTGACCGCGGCCAGGTAGCCCAGGCGGTGCAGCTCGGAGGCCCGGAAGACCGGGCCGCCACAGCGTCCGACCAGGAGCACCCGGCCGGCGGCGCCCATCGGCGCCGCGGCGAGCTGCGGGTCGGGGCCGCAGACCGTCGGGTCGGCCCACACCTCGCCGGGGTCCACCAGCCGCGGCTCCGCCAACGGCAGCCAGTCGGTCCGCGGCGGGCTTCCCGGCGCCCCCGCACTGGCGAACCAGCTTCCCGGGGGGGCGTCGACCGTGTCGAGGAGCAACGCCCACTGCGCCCGCAGCACGTCGGGCAGCCCGGCCGTGAAGCGTTCGAGCCGGTCCGGACCGGCGTCGGCGAGGCTGTCGAGGAAGGCCAGGTCGTCCTGCAGGTCCAGCCGCCCGCCGTAGCGGGCGAGGGACTCGACGTAGGCGCCGGGGACGGAGTGCGCCGCGGTCAGCAGCGTGTCGGCCAGCCCTGGTGCCGGCAGGTCCACCAGCACGTCGTCGACGGCCGCCTCGGCGTTGCGCTCGACCACGATGAGGTTCTGGATGTCCGCGCCGACCCGGCCCAGGGCCGTCGCCAGCGCTCCGAGCGCACCCGGCCGGTTCGGCAGCACGACCCGGAGCAGGTAGCTCATCGCGCGCTCCTCCTCGGGGGCTGCTCGGTTGGCCGGCTCCGTCGCCCGGCGTCTCATCCAAGCGCAGCGGTGTTGCGTCGATGTGAACGTGCCGAGCGACCTGCGCACTTGACCGAACCGCCTTCGCCAACAACCAGTGGAACGGTCTGGCCGCCCGCAACGCGAAGGGCTCGGCCCGGACCGCCCCGGTGGCCATCCCGGTGCACCTCGGCGACCCGTGGACGATCAAGCAGGTGTTCCTCATCGTGAAGGAGAACCGCACCTACGACCAGGTGCTCGGCGACGACGGGCGCGGCAACGGCGACCCGACGCTGACCCAGTTCGGCGCGAAGGTAACGCCCAACCATCACGCGCTCGCGACTCAGTTCCCACTGATCGACAACCTCTACGGCGGCGGAACGCTGTCCGCGGACGGCTACTACCAGAGCCACTCCGACGTTCCGTCGCTCGAGCGCAACCTCGACCACGCCTACCCGAACTTCCAGCTCCAGATCCCCGACCAGTACGCGCCGACCTGTTCCAGCGCGACTTCGCCCGCTACCAGCAGAACGGCAACCTGCCGGCGCTGAACATGATGTGGGTCATGTGTGATCACACCGCCGGCTCGTCGCCCGGCTTCCCGGTGCCTGAGTCGGAGGTGGCCGACAATGACCTGGCCACCGGCCGGATCGTGGACATGATCTCGCACAGCAGGTACTGGAAGGACACCGCCGTGTTCATCGTGGAGGACGACACCCAGAACGGTGTCGACCACGTGGACGGTCACCGCAACATCGCGCTGATCGCCAGCCCCTACGCCAAGCCCGGCGTGGTGGGCACCTACTACTCGCAGCTCAACATGGTGCGCACGATCGAGCAGATTCTCGGCCTGCCGCCGATGAACCAGCTCGACCTGGCCGCGGTTTCGATGACCGACGCGTTCCGGAACACGCCCAACCTGGCGCCGTACGACGTCCGGCCGAACCGGATCCCGCTCGACACGATGGTGCCCGCGTCGTCGAAGCTCACCGGAGCGGCCCGGGCGTGGGCGCAGTGGGCGCCTAAGCCCGGATCCACCGCTGAACTTGGCGTGAGGGGTGGGTCGTGAAGCCGGAATGCCCTTCTGCTGCGGAAGAATCGATCTTGTCTAGGGATCCATTCACCGCCACAGAAGGGCACC
>JBBSHH010000026.1:0-26126 GCA_038253225.1 Mycobacteriales bacterium
CATCCACCCCGTCCGACCAACCAGGAGCACAACGTGGACACCACCGGGCCGCCGGACACACGCACGCCCTCAACCGGGCAACGGCTCCGCCGCCGCCCCAGGAGCCTCAACCATCAACAAACGGTGGATCCGGGCTAAGCGGTGTCCTGGTCCTGATCCGCACCGTCACCCCGTTGGGGTTCGCACAGCCGGTATCCCATCCCCCGCACCGTCTCGAGGGAGTGTCGGCCGAACGGACGGTCGATCTTCTGTCGGAGATAGCCGACGTAGACCTCGACGACGTTGGAGTCGGCGTCGAAACCGACATCCCGGATGTGCTCGATCAGCTTGGTCCTGGACAGCACCTGGCCGGGCCGGCGCATGAAGCACTCCAGTACGGCGTACTCCTTCGCGGTCAAGGAAACGTCGACCGCGCCCCGGCGGACGACGCGCCGAGCGGGGTCCAGGCTGAGGTCGCCGACGGACAGGATCGCCGACCGCTGGGTGGCACCCCGGCGTAGCAGCGCCCGTAGCCGGGCCAGCAGCTCAGCGAACGCGAACGGCTTGGTCAGGTAGTCGTCGGCGCCGAGGTCGAGGCCGCGGACGCGGTCGCCGACTCCATCCCGGGCGGTCAGCAACAACACCGGTGCCCACCGTCCGGCGCCGCGGAGCTGCGCCAGCACTGCGAAGCCGTCGATGCCGGGCAGGATGACGTCGAGGACGATCGCGTCGTAGTCGTTCTCCCGTGCGCACCACACGCCGTCCTCGCCGTTGACCGCCAGGTCGACGGCGAACCCTTCCTCGGTCAGCCCTCGCCGCAGGACGGCCGCCATGCCCGGCTCGTCCTCGACGACCAGCAACCGCATGAAGATCCTCCTCGCGGAACTCTGCCACTGACGCAGGCTCAGGAGATCACGTCGACCAGCACGAGCTTCTCCGCCGGGCCCGTGACGGTGACTTCCTCGACCTCGCCGATGCCACGGACGTAATATTTGTTGTCGAGAACCCCGGGCTCCAGTCTGGTGGTCTCCGCGGTGCGCAGCGCGTTCGAGAAAGCGCCGTAGGGCACGGCGATCGAGCTCGAGCGGTCGACGACGCGGAAGGTGTCCTCGGCCTGGCCGCGGTACCACTCCTGCCGGAAGCGACGGTTCTCCTCAGGTCGGGCCTGCATGTACACGCCCGGCTGGGCACCGTCCATACCGGCGTGGAACGAGCCCGACGTGTCGATGACGTGGCCGTGCTCGTCGAGCACCGCGGTGTCCTCGCCGAAGTACCAGACGTTGCCGCAGGCATCCTGGGCGTAGTAGTCGCTGGTCCGCTCCTCCAGCCGACCGTTGAGGAAGAGCCGGTCCTCGACGACGCGGGTCCTGACGTGGTCGATGACACGTGTCCTGGTGCTGGCGGCGAACACGTCCACCGCCGGCTGTCCGTCCTTCACGCCGGTGTAGACCAGCGTCGTCCCGGGGGTCAGCGGAAACCATCGGTTCGTGACGGTCGGCGTGAACGTCGACGGGTCGATGCGCGGGTGGTACGTGCCGCCCGGCCCGTACGTCGGCAGCGCACAGGTCCGTACCTGGGTGGTGGCCGCCGCCGACGGCGACGGGGCGTACGTGCCTGCAACGCTCAGTGCGAGCGTGCCGAGCGCCGCTCCGAGCCGAAGCACCTTCATGTCCGCCATCCCTTCGGGTTGCGTCCCATGCCTGCGCCCACAACGTACGAACGGGCCGATAAGAGGAACCTGAAGCGAGCCTCGATCGGGCGGGGCGCGCGCGGCGACCAGCCGACAGCGCGCCTTGACGTGGTCACCGATGCAGAGAAGGGTGGCCCGCTCACGTGGCGTGACGGTGGCCGCAGTACGTGAGCGGTACGGCGCCGGCGGCCGCGACCAGGTCCGCGGTGAGGGGAGAGTCGTCATGACGGTCGGCTATCTACGGCGTGCGGGGGTCATCGGGGCCGGAATCGCGCTGACGATTCCGCTGCTCATGTCCCCGGCGGCGGCCACGTTCCCGGGTCGGAACGGGCTCATCGCCTACGACGACCTTGTCCCGTTCGACACCAGCATCAACCTGATCCGCCCGGACGGCCGCGGCCGGGGCCAGATCACCCATCGGGACGCGTTCGAACAACGCTGGTCGCCCGACGGGACCCGGCTGGTCTTCTCCGGTTTCACCCAGCAGGGCAACCGGCTCTTCGTCGTCAATCGTGACGGCAGCGGGCTGCGCCGGGTCAGTGCGGACGCGGCCGGGTGGAACCACTGGCGACCGGCGTACTCCCCCGACGGTCGCCGGATCGTCTTCGCCCGCTGTGCGCCAGACCGCGGCTGCGCCGTCGCCATCATGGGCGCCGACGGCTCCGGTGTCCACGACATCACCGGCTACGCCAACGTCAATTTCACGCCGCAGTTCTCCCCCGACGGGTTGTGGATCTCCTTCGAGAGAATCAATCGTGACTTCACGGCTGGGCGCATCTACGTCGCGCGGCCCGATGGCAGCGACGCCCGGCCCATCACCCCGCCCGACATGCAGGCGGCCGACGCGGACTGGGCCCCCGACGGCAGCCGGTTGATCTTCGAGGACAACTGCTGCCGACCGAACTCCAGTCTCTGGACGGTGCGGCCGGACGGCAGCGGCCTGCGGCGGCTCACCCACCCCGAGTTCCGGCACAACGACTTCGAGGCGGTTTTCAGCCCCGACGGCAGGCAGGTCGTGTTCGCCAGCGACCGCCGCTACGCCGACAGCTGCTGCACTGACCTGTTCGTCATGGACGCGAACGGCGCCCACCTGCGCCTACTGAAGTCGAGCGGATCGAGGGTTTTCCTGTTCCCCAGCTGGCAGCCGCTGCCCTGACGAGCCGGCGACCGAAGAATCGTTCCATCGGCGCCGGTCACCAGTGGTGGGCGACGTCCAGCACGATGCGGGAGCGACCGCCCGGTCCCGGCAGGGTGAAGACCCGGTAGGGCAGCCGGGCCCGGACACCGACCCCGAAGGCGGTGTAGCCCTCGAAGCTGCTGCCGTACACGACGTCGCGCAGGGTCCGGTAGCCCGCGACCGCACCGACGTGCTGGCCGGCCCGGTACGGGGTGGTCGACCGTCCGGTCTGGTCGTACGACGGCTCCAGTAGCTCGACCCAGATCTGGGCTCCCCCGGCGACCGGCAGCGCTGCCCCGGAGCCCTCCTGCGGCACCGCGGTGGCGTAGCGCACCCGGTAACCGGTCGCCGGCCCGGCGAAGTCGAAGACGACCCGGTCGTAGCAGGCGTGCCGACCGGTCCGCGCTGCCAACAGCGGGCCCGGACTCAGCGATCCACCGCTCTTGGCCAGGCTGCCCCAGGTGATGCCGCAGTACGGCGCCCCGGCCGCCCCCGCCGCCCCGGCACCCCCGACCACCAGCCCGCCGCCGAGCACCGCCACCGACAGCCATCGCATTCCCCGCATGACCCCTCCCTCGGACGTCGCTTCCGCGCTGTGCGCGCGTTGTCAACACGCGAGGCCCCGCCCGTCGGTTTACCTGGGCTGCTCGGGTGGTCCCTCGATGGTGGTGACCCGGGGGTCGACGCTGCGGCGGACCTCGTGCGCCACGTCGCGCCAGAACGTGGCGGCGGTCAGGTAGGTCCCGAGCAGCCCGATCACCCCCAGCGCCACGTCGACGCTCCAGCGCCCCTCCCGGGCCCAGTAGACGTCGCGCAGGTTCAGCAGCAGCGCGTACTCGTCGATGACCAGCGCGGCCCCGGCGCCGTAGGCGAGACCGAGCCAAGGGTGCCACCGGGGATCGTCGGCGACCAGGGCGAAGAAGCCGACGAGCAGCAGCAGCGCGATTCCCCACACGTAGTGGTGGATGTGCAGGCCGCCGGCGTGGACGTCGTGCAGCGGCAGTCGGCCGTGGTGGATCGCCCAGGTGATGAGTCGGAGCAGCCCGAACGTGACGACGAAGCTGGTCCAGGCGCACAGCAACGAGGCGTGCGTGCGGTCGACGTCCTCGACGAAAGCCACTCGCACCCGGTGGCGCAGGCCGCCACCCCGCTCGCCGGGTACGTAAGGGTCTTCGCTCACCCCGTCATCCCTCCGGCCGCGCCGGCGTCGTCCGGCTCAGTTCAGCGGCGCCGTGCCGAGCGCGACATCGTCGTAGGCGACGTCGAAGGTCTTGCCGCCGGCGTTGTCGCCCAGCTCGGCGCGGCCCATCACCGTACCGGGGCCGAACGTGTCGGCGCGGCTGAGCACCCGTACGCCGTCGAGGTAGAGCTCCACGCTGCTGACCGGGTCGTTGCTGGTGACGTGCACGACGATCGTGTGCCAGCCGCCCATGGTCACCGTCGCCCCGGCGCCGTGGTCGGCACCGGCGATCTCGTTGCGGTAGCCCAGGCCGCCGCTCGCGGTGAGGTAGACGTTGGCGAGGGTCTGCGGGGCCGCGGTCGTCCGCTGCAGCCGGGCCAGCACGGTCTTGCCGGTCGGGTTGACCGTGACCGGCTTGACCGCGAACCGGTACCAAACCTCGCCGGCCGGGCTGCCGAACAACCGCCAGGCGTAGGAGTTGCCGCTGCCCGACGCGGCGGCCGCCCGAGCGCCGAAGGCGCCGGTAGCGACGTCGCTCGACTGCACGCCGAAGCTGCTGACGCCGCTCCAGGCGCTGGTGGTGCCGCGCTCGAAGCCGTCCTGGAACAGCGTGCTGGCGGCCGGAGTGGTGGCCGTGACCGGGGCGCTGGCCGTCGTGACGCCGGCGCCGTCGCGGGCCGCCACCACGTACTGGTAGGCGGTGCCGGCGGTCAGTCCCGCGTCGGCGTAGGAGAGCGTGGAAGGAGCGACGGTCGCCTGCAGCACGCCGTCGCGGTACACCTCGTACGCCACCACCCCGCGGGCGGCGCTCGAGGCGGTCCAGTCGAGGTAGCTCGTGTCGGGGGTGTTCGTCCCGCCGCTGACGGTCGGCGCCGTCGGGGGCGGGCTGGCCGGCGTTGTCACCGACACGGAGCCGCTGGCCGGCGACCAGTTCCCGGTCGCGTCCCTGGCCCGGACCTGGTAGCCGTAGGACGTGCTGGGCGCGACGCTGGTGTCGGTGAACCCGGGGGCGGCCGTGGTCGCCACCGGCACGCCGTCGCGCCATACCTCGTAGCCGGTGACGGCCCGGTCGTCGGTGCTGGCGTCCCAGCCGACCGTCACGCTGGTCGAGCTGTCGGCGGCGGCGCTGAGGTTGGCCGGCGTGCTCGGAGCGGTGACGTCCGGCGTCGAGAAGATCGCGACGTGCGGCTGCCGGGTCGCGTTGATGACCTGGAAGGCGCCCCCGATGAAGAGCTGGTCGGCGCTGGCGTCCACCGCCCAGGTACGGAAGAACGTGCCGCTGGTGCCACCGGAGTAGCGGACCTGTGGGGTGAACGAGCGGATGACCGTCATGGTGGAGACGTCGATCGCACCCAGACCGCTGTGCGGGGTGAGGTTGGCGCTGTTGCCGTACTCCCACAGGTTGTCGAAGTGGCCGCCGACGTAAAGCGTCGTGCCGACGAGCGACATGCCCTGGAAGTCGCCGTCGCCCTGCACCCGGCTGGTGGCCGCCGGCAGGCTGCAGGCCGGCTTCGCCGGGTCGGTCGGGGCGCCGCAGCCGGTGGTGGCGTCGTAGCGCTGCAGGTAGTTCAGCCGGCCCGCCATCGCGGCGTAGAGGACGTTGCCGCTGCGGATCAGCTTGTAGACGTGCTGACCACCGGCGGTCGTGCTGGACTCGACGTACGGCGCGAAGCCGCCGATCGTCGAACCGTCGGTCGCGCTGACCGCGCCGAGGCTCCGGCGCGGGGTGCCGTTGATCGCCGTGAAGTCCCCCGCGACGTAGATCTGGCTACCGTCGGCGGAGGGCAGCAGGTATTTCACCCGGCCGTTCCACTGGGTCTTGGTGACGTTGTCGGCGTAGGTGGCCTTGGTGGCCGGTGCCCACAACGGGTCCAGGACGCCGTTGACGTCGACCGCAGCGAGATGCTGCCGGGGCTGGCCGGCCACGGTGGTGAAGTCGCCGCCGACGTAGATCTTCGCGGCGGTCGGCAGGATCGACTGCACGGTGAAGCCGAAGTTCACCTTGAACGGCAGCAGTCCGCCGCTGACCGGGTCCAGCGCGGCCATGAACTTCCGGCTCGCACCGTTGACCGAGCTGAAGGCGCCGCCGATGTAGAGCACGGAGCCGTCCGGGGCGGCCGCCATCGCATAGACCTGACCGGCGTTGTTCGGGTTGCTCGCCGTCGGGCGCCACCCCGTCACCGGCTGGCCGGTACGCGCGTCCAACGCGGCCAGGTTCTCCGCCGGGATGCTCTGCGAGCCGTCGGCCGTCTGCAGCGCGGTGAAGCTGCCACCGAGGTAGACGGTGTCGCCCAGATGCAGCACCTGGTAGACGTCGCCGTTCGTCCCCCAGGTCGGGTCCGGGTTGTTGGCGACCAGTGCCTCGGCCGCCGGAACCCCCACCGTGGTGAGCAGCAGCACAGCCGCGACCAGGGCGGTGCGCAGGCGAGGCCTGCGGGCCGCCGGCCGAACGTTCACGAGAGGCTCCAAAATCTGCCGGGCGCCACGAGCCGGCGGAAGGGCCGGCCGCGCTCACCCAGTCTCGCTGGTCGGGCGACGGCGGTGGCGGTTGCGGCGACCGGTTCCGCCGATCGGCTCATGGAGTCACCCGGTTGGCGCAGTGGTAGCGGCGCGTCGGGTGGGGGTAGGCGTTCGCGGTGTCCGCACCCGCCGCCCAACCCTGTGGGGGGCACGAGCATCGAGGAGCCGCGCATGGCCCGCATCGGCTATTTTCTCTCCACCGAGGAGCACTCCCCCGCCGCGCTGCTCGAGCAGGCGGCCCGGGCCGAGGCGGCCGGGTTCGAGGCGCTGTGGATCTCCGACCACTTCCATCCGTGGAACGACGAGCAGGGGCAGAGCGCGTTCGTCTGGGGGGTGCTCGGCGGGATCGCGCAGGTCACCTCCCGGATCCCGGTCTACACCGCGGTCACCTGCCCGACCGTGCGGATCCACCCGGTGATCGTCGCGCAGGCCGCCGCCACCGCCGCCGTGCTGCTCGGACCTGGCCGGTTCGGGCTCGGCGTGGGCTCCGGCGAGGCGCTCAACGAGCACATCCTCGGCGGGGCCTGGCCGGAGGCCGACGTACGGCTGGAGATGCTCGAGGAGGCGGTCGGGTTGATGCGCCGGCTGTGGACCGGAAAGACCGTGAGCCACTACGGCGAGCACTACACGGTCGAGAACGCCCGCATCTACACCCGGCCGGACGACCCGCCACCGATCCTGATCTCCGGTTTCGGCCCGAAGGCAATCGCGCTGGCCGCGCGGATCGGTGACGGCTACTGCTCGACGATGCCGGACCGGGACATGGTGGCGGCGTTCCGGCAGGGCGGCGGCGCCGACAAGCCGTGTCAAGGCGGGCTGAAGGTCTGCTGGGGCGAGGACGAGGCGCAGGCCGTGAAGACGGCGTACCGGCTGTGGCCGAACAGCGGACTGCCGGGCGAGCTGTCCCAGGTGCTGCCGAGCCCGAAGCACTTCGAGCAGGCGTCCAGCCTGGTCACCGAGGAGATGATCGCCTCGTCCACCGTCTGCGGGGCGGATGTCGACCGGCACGTGCAGGCGGTGCAGGCCTACCTCGACGCCGGCTACGACGACGTGTTCGTCGGCCAGATCGGCCCCGACCAGGAGGCGTTCTTCGCGGCGTACGAGCGCGACGTGCTGCCCCGGCTGCGCGGCTGACCCGGGCCGTCGGCGGGGCTTCAGTCCCGGGCCGCCGACGCCGATGGCGCGAAGGTGAGCCGCCGCCCGCACTGCCCGTGGCCGGCGAGCCGCGCCCCGGCTTCGGTGCTGCGGTCGGCGCTGGCGGCGGTGCTGGCGGCGGTGCCGCTGAGCGTCCTCGGCGGTGTCGGCGCACCCCCGGCGCGGGCCGAGTCCCTCGGTGCGGCCACCGCCCGCCAGCAGCGGCTGCTGGGCGAGGTCGACGCGCTGCAGCACCAGGTCGACGCCGCGCTGGCGGCCTACGACCGCAGCCTGACCGGGCTGGCCGGCTCGGTCAGCGCCCGGTTCCAGACCGAGGCCGACCTCGAGGCCGCCCGCTCCGCCGGCGCCGCGGCGGCCGACCGGCTGCGGAGCCGGGTCCGGGCGCTCTACCAGTCCGGCGGCGCGGCCGGGCTCTACGCCTCGGTGCTGGGCGCCCGCACCCCGGCCGAGGCGATGGACCGGCTGGTCTATGTCCGACATGTGGTGGCCAGCGACGCGGCGGCCGCCACCGCCGGCGCGGCCGCCGGCACCCGGGCGGCGCAGCGGGCCGACGCGGCCCGTGCCGCGGCCGCGACGCAGACCGCGCGGGCCGTCGGGGTGGCCGCCGCCGCGGCTCGGCTGCAGACGCTGCTGTCCCGGCAGCAGGCGCTGCTGACCGCCGCCGACACCCGGGTGGCGGCGCTCACCGCCGCGGTGCGGGCGCGGCAGGCCCGGCTGCGCGCCGCGCGGGCCGCCGCGGCGAGGGCGGCCCGGGACCGGGTCGCGACCGTAGGAGGCGTCGCCGGACCACCGTCGGCGGCGTACCTCTCGCTCTACCACGCCGCCGCCGCGACCTGCCCGGGGCTGTCCTGGACGATCCTGGCCGCGGTCGGGCAGGTCGAGTCGGGTCACGGCCGCCGGGTGGCGATCTCGCCCGCGGGCGCCCAGGGCCCCATGCAGTTCCTGCCGAGCACGTTCGCGGCGTACGCCGTCGACGGGAACGGCGACGGGGTCGCCGACATCGGCGACCCGGCGGACGCGATCTTCACCGCCGCCCACTACCTGTGCGCGAACGGCGCCGGCGGCGGCGGAGCGGGGCTGTCCGCGGCGCTCTGGCACTACAACCACGCCGACTGGTACGTCGCGCTCGTTCTCGCCGTGGCGGCCGGGTACCACTGACCGGGCCCTGATCCGGCACACTTGCCGGCGTGCTGGCTCTCCTGCGGCGGCTGACGGTGACCGTCGTCGGCGTCGTGGTCGTCGTGCTCGGCCTGGTCCTGATGGTGTTGCCGGGGCCCGGGGTGCTGGTCCTGGCGGTCGGCCTGGGCATCCTGGCGACCGAGTACGCCTGGGCCCGGCGGGCGCTGGTCACCGCCAGGGAACGGGCCCGGCTGGCCGCGGCGAAGAGCGTCGCGAACCCGGCCCGGACCGGGGTGACGGTCGTCGTCGCGGTCGGCCTCGGCCTGCTCGGTGTCGCGTTCCTGCTGGCCCCCGACCTGCCGCTCGCGACGCCCTTCACCGGCGCCGGGCTGCTCGCCGGCGCGGTGGCGCTGGTCGCCGCCACCCTGGTCAGCTACCGCAGTGTCCGGCGCGCCTCCCGGCGATGACGCGAGGCCGACCCCGACCTGCGCGGTCGGGGAGACTCGACCCATGAGGGTCGCGACGTGGAACGTCAACTCCGTGAGTGCCCGCCTGCCTCGCCTGAACGAGTGGCTGGACCTGGCCCAGCCGGACGTCCTGTGCCTGCAGGAGACCAAATGCGCGAGCGACGCGTTCCCCGGTGAGGGTGCCGAGCAGCGCGGGTACACCGTCGCGGCCCACGGGGACGGGCGCTGGAACGGCGTCGCGATCCTCTCGCGCATCGGTATCGGGAGCGTCTCGTACGGGTTCACCGGCCAGCCGGCCTATGCGCCGCCGCGGGACGCGGACGACGCTGCCCTCATCGACGTGCCACCGGTGGCCGTCGTCGAGGCCAGGGCCCTCGGCGCGACGTGTGGGCCGCTGCGGATCTGGTCGCTCTACGTCCCGAACGGACGCGCGCTGGACAGTCCGCACTACCCGTACAAGCTGCGGTGGCTGGCCGCCCTTCGGGACGCGCTGGCAGCCGAGGTCGTGCCCAACCGCCCGTTCGTCGTGACCGGTGACTTCAACATCGCCCCCGCCGACGAGGACGTCTGGGACCCGTCCGCCTTCGTCGGCTCGACGCACGTGACGGAGGCCGAGCGCCGGGCCCTCGACCGGCTGCGCGCGCTGGGTCTGGACGACGTGATCCCGCGCGCCGTGAAGTACGACACCCCCTTCACCTACTGGGACTACCGCGCCGGGATGTTCCACAAGAACCAGGGGATGCGGATCGACCTGGTGTATGCGAACCGGGCGGCCGCGAGCGCCGTCACGGACGCCTACGTCGACCGGGACGCGAGGAAGGGCAAGGGGCCGAGCGACCACGCACCCGTCGTGGTCGACCTCGACTTGTGAGCTCGCACCTTCGCTCGGGCCGGCCCGAGCGAGCTCAACGCAGCCGACGGGCGCCGTCGGACGGGACGGCCTCGAAGGTCACCGGCGGCCGGAAGCCCCTGTCGGCGAACGCCTTTCCGACCGCCGCGACCACCTCGTCGACCCGGTCGGCCGGAACCAGCGCGATCGCCGACCCGCCGAAGCCCGCACCGGTCATCCGGGCGCCCAACGCCCCCCCGGCCAGCGCCGCGTCGACGGCCGCGTCGAGCTCCGGCGCCGATACCTCGTAGTCGTCCCGCAGCGACGCGTGCGAGGCGGTGAGCAACGGGCCGATCTCGGCGATGTCACCCCGGCGCAGCAGCGCCGCGACGTCGAGGACGCGGGCGTTTTCGAGCACGATGTGCCGAACCCGCCGGCCGCGCTCCTCGTCCAGGCGGCTCAGCGCCTCGTCCAGACCGTCGGTGGTGACGTCGCGCAGCGCCCGCACGCCCAGGTCGGCGGCGGCCGTCTCGCAGGCGCGCCTCCGGTCGGCGTACGGCCCGTCGGTGAGCGCGTGCTTGACCCTGGTGTCGATCGTGAGCAGCCGCAGGCCGGCGGCATGCGGGTCGAGCGGCAGCAGCTCGACCTCGAGCGAGCGGGTGTCGAGGAACATCGCCCGGCCGGCGGCGCCCAACGCCGAGGTGAGCTGGTCCATCACCCCGCACGGCATGCCGACGTAGTCGTTCTCCGCCCGCTGCGCCTGCAGGCCACGCTCGAGCGCCGGCTGGGACAGCCCGTACAGATCGTCGAGCGCGATACCGACCGAGCACTCGAGGGCGGCGCTGGAGGACAGCCCGCTGCCCGGCGGAACGTCGCCGTCCAGCACCAGCTCGGCCCCGCCGACCCGCTGGCCGGACTCCCGCATGACCCATGCCACCCCGACCGCGTACGCCGCCCAGCCGTCGACCGAGCCCGGCGCGAGCTCCGCCACCGCCGCCTCGACCGGCTCGTCCTCCTGCAGCGAGGTGACCCGCAGGACGCCGTCGTCGCGCCGGCCGCCGGCCACCACGACCTGCTTGTCGATGGCGAACGGGAGCACGAACCCGTCGTTGTAGTCGGTGTGCTCACCGATGAGGTTGACTCGCCCCGGCGCGCACCACACCCCGGCCGGAGCGTGGCCGACCCGCTCCCGGTACGCCGCCACCACCGCGTCCTGCTGGCTGACCAACGTCACCGCTGCATCCACTCCCACGCGTCGCCGACCATCGACTCGAGCGTCGAGCGCTGCGGCGCCCACCCGAGCTCGGCCCGGATGCGCTCGCTGGAGGCGACCAGGACAGCGGGGTCGCCGGCGCGACGGTCGGCGGCTTCGGCCGGGATCGGTCGCCGGGTCACCGAGCGGGCCACCTCGACCACCTCCCGGACCGAGAAGCCGGCGCCGTTGCCCAGGTTGTAGATGCGGTGTCGAGCCGCGTCGGTCGCCTCGAGCGCGAGCAGGTGCGCCCGGGCGAGGTCATCGACGTGGATGTAGTCGCGGACCGCTGTGCCGTCGGGTGTCGGGTAGTCGCTGCCGTAGACCGAGACCGAGTCCCGGCGACCGGACGCCACCTGGAGAACGATCGGGATGATGTGGGTCTCGGTGGCGTGCCGCTCGCCGTACCGACCGCGGGCACCGGCGACGTTGAAGTAGCGCAGGCTGACCGCGCCGAGGCCGTGCGCGGCGCACTCCGCACCGATCATGTGGTCGATCGCCAGCTTGCTCGCGCCGTAGGGGTTGGTCGGCCGGGTCGAGTCGGTCTCGGCGATCGGCACGGCGTCGGGCTCCCCGTACACGGCCGCGGTCGAGGAGAACACCAGGCGGCGGACGTCGGTCGCGCGCATCGCGTCGAGCAGGTTCAACGTTCCGCACACGTTGTTGCGGTAGTACAGCTCCGGGTGCGCGACGGACTCGGCGACCAGCGACTTGGCGGCGAAATGCAGCACGCCGTCGAAGCCCCCGCCCAGCGCCGACAGCAACGCCGGCGGGTCGAGCAGGTCGACGTCGACGAACCCCGCACCGTCGGGGACCGCGTCCCGATGTCCGGTGGACAGGTTGTCCAGGACCGTGACCTCGTGCCCCTCCTCGACCAGCACCGCCCCGACGACGCTGCCGATGTAGCCGGCGCCACCGGTGACCAGCAGCCTCACGGGCTCGCCTCCCCGCGCAGCATCCGAGCCGCCTGCTCGGGCGTGACGTCGTTGATGAACACTCCGGCGCCGGACTCCGAGCCGGCCAGGTACTTCAGCTTGCCCGCCGCCCGCCGGATCGAGAACAGCTGCAGGTGCAGGTGCGCGAGGTCACGGTCACGCGCTGCCGGCGCCTGGAACCAGGCTGCGATGTAGGGCATGGGCAGACCGAACAGTGCGTCGAAACGGCGCAGCACGTCCAGGTAGAGCACCGCCAGGTCGGCCCGCTCGTCGTCCTGCAGCCCCGGCAGGTCGGCGACGTGCCGCCGTGGGTAGATGTGCACCTCGAACGGCCAGCGGGCGGCCGCCGGGACGAACGCCGTGAACAGCTCGGACTCCGTGACGACCCGTACGCCCGCGGCGCGCTCCGCCGCGACCACCGTGCAGAACAGACAGCTGCCGGTACGGTCGGCGTGCCGGCGGGCGGAGCCGAGCTGCCGCTCGAACCGGGGCGGCACGAACGGGTAGGCGTAGATCTGGCCGTGCGGGTGCGAGAGCGTGACCCCGATCTCCTCGCCGCGGTTCTCGAAGCAGAACACCTGCTCGACGCCCGGCAGATCGTTGAGCTCCCTGGTCCGGTCCACCCAGGCCTCGATCACCGTGCGCACCCGGCTCGGCGGCAGCGCGGCGAACGAGGAGTTGTGGTCGGCGGTGAAGCACACGACCTCGCACCGGCCGATGCCCGGCCGCCGGAGGAACAGCTGCTGTCCGGCGTCGACCGACCCGTCGACGTCCGGCACGTTCTGCGCCAACGAGGGGAAGCGGTTCTCGAACACCACGACGTCGTAGTTGCTCGCCGGGATCTCGGTGGCCCGCGCCGGTGTCGACGGGCACAGCGGGCACTGGTCGGTCGGCGGCAGGAAGGTACGGCCCTGCCGGTGCGAGGCGATGACCACCCACTGGTCGAGCAGCACGTCGTACCGGATCTCCGACGTGGTCGTCGTCAGCGGCAGGTCGCGGGAGTCGTGCAGCTCCCGTACGGCGCTGTCGGACTCGTCGAAGTAGATGAGCTCGCGCCCGTCGGCGAGCCGGGTCGATGTCTTCTTGGTCATGGCGGTCCCCTCTGCGACCGTGCGACGACGACCCGCCCCGGTCGCGACCGGCGAGCCCGCCGGTATCGGACCGGCGCCGGTCAGTCGCTGATGCGCTGCCCGGTCATGACATGGAAGAGGTGCACCCGGTCGGGCCGCGGAACCGCGTGGACCACCGAGCCCTTGTGCGGCGGATGCCGGCCGTCGACCCGCACGATGAGATCCTGCCGTCCCTCGGCGACCGGCGAGCTGCCGTAGACGTAGCCGTCGGCACCGAGTTCCTCCACGACCTCCACCTCGACCGGCAGCCCCTGCCCGGCCTCGACCAGCTCGAAGTCCTCGGGGCGCACTCCGACGGTCACGTCGGTCGCGCCGTCGGTGCTGGCCGCGGCGACCTGGTCCCGGGGCAGCGGGATGGTGGCGCCACCGAGCTGCACCGCCCCGTCCCGGAGCGGAAGCCGGAGCAGATTCATCGCCGGTGAGCCGATGAAGCCGGCGACGAAGACGTTGTCCGGTCGGCCGTAGAGCGCCTGCGGGGTGTCGACCTGGAGCAGGACGCCGTCCCGCAGCACCGCCACCCGGTCCCCCATGGTCATCGCCTCGACCTGGTCGTGGGTGACGTAGACGGTGGTGACGCCGAGCCGCCGCTGCAGCGATGCGATCTGGGTCCTGGTAGATACCCGCAGCTTGGCGTCGAGGTTGGACAGCGGCTCGTCCATGAGGAAGACCTGCGGCTGCCGCACGATTGCCCGACCCATCGCGACCCGCTGCCGCTGGCCGCCGGAGAGCGCCTTGGGCTTGCGGTCGAGGTAGGGCTCGAGGTCGAGTATCCGAGCCGCCTCCGCCACTCGCTCGCGGATCTTGCTCTTGGGGTCACCGGCGACCCGCAGCGCATATCCCATGTTCGCCGCGACCGTCATGTGCGGGTAGAGCGCGTAGTTCTGGAACACCATCGCGATGTCCCTGTCCTTGGGCGGCAGCTCGGTCACGTCCCGGTCGCCGATCCGGATCGTGCCGGCATCGACGTCCTCCAGGCCGGCGAGCATCCGCAGCGACGTCGACTTGCCGCAGCCGGACGGGCCGACCAGGACCAGGAACTCCCCGTCGGCGATGTCCAGGTTCAGCGCGTCGACCGCGGGCTTGCTGGAGCCGGGGTAGATCCGGGTGGCGGACTCGAACGTCACAGTGGCCATGAGCGGCATCCTCTCGAAGTCGGGTACGGACGTGGGAGCCCCCTCAGCCGGCACCCTGGCGCGCGTTCTCGATGCGGGCGACGATGAGCTCCCCCACCTGCTCGGCCAGCTCGGCCCGGGCGTCCGGGCGCAGGCCGTCGTCGGTCACGATGACGTCGGCCTCCCGCAGCGTCGCGATCGTGCTCAGTCCCACCACCCCCCACTTGGTGTGGTCGGCGAGCACCACCAGCCGACGGGTCGACTTCAAAAGGGCCCGGTCGGTCTCGGCCTCCATCAGGTTGGGCGTCGTGAACCCCTGGTCGCGGTCCATCCCGTGCACCCCGAGAAACAGCAGGTCGACGTGCAGGGACCGGATCGCGGCGTCGGCCACAGGGCCGACGAGGGCGTCCGAGCGGGTGCGGTAGCCACCGCTCAGCACGACGTTGAGGTCGGCCCGGCCACTGGCGCGCAGCACCTCGGCGACCGGGACGGAGTTCGTCACGACGGTCAGCTCGGGGATGTCCCGCAGATGCCGTGCCAGCGCCCAGGTCGTCGTACCGGCGGAGACACCGACCGCCGTGCCGGGCCGGACCAGCCGGGCGCCCTCGGCCGCGATCGCCTCCTTCTCCGCCTGCTGCCGGTAGGACTTGACGTCGAAACCCGGTTCGTCGGTGCTGGGGCCGGCCGTCGCGCAGGTGTCGACAGCCCCGCCGTGGACCTTCTGCACGAGGCCGAACTGCGCCAGCGTCTCGAAGTCACGCCGGATCGTCATGTCCGAGACACCGAGCATCTCGGTCAGCTCACCGATCCGGACACCGCCGCGCCGGCGGACCTCGGCCAGGATCCGATCCTGTCGCTCCTTGGCGAGCATCACGACGCCCACCGACCGGGGGCTGGTTGCCAGCGCGTGATCCGCACGACGCGAGGCTGGCCCCCCGCGGGCCGGAAGTCAACGTCTTCGCACATCAACCGCCAACAAAACCTTGCCGTCCGGGACGCCCTCGTGCCCGCGCCGGCCGGCCGCTGACCGATACCGACAGCACGTCGGATGCCGGCCGCCCTGCTTGACACGGCGGCCCCACGGGTGTTCGGTCTCGTTCGAGTCGGCCTGACCAGCGGCCGCGTCCACAGGAGGCAACATGCCCCGAGCCCGCACCGAGTCCGAGTACCTCGCCGGACTGGTCCCGTCCTCCGTCTCGGCTCTCGGCGTCGGTCGCCGCGGCTTCCTCAAGGGCGCCCTCGGCGCCGGCGCAGCGGTCGGCCTGCCGGGGCTGCTCAGCGCCTGCGGCGGCAGCAGCTCCGGCGGGTCCGGCAGCTCCGGCGGCGGCAGCTCGAAGACCGTGTCGTTCGGCTCGAACTCCTCGGACCCCACACCCAAGAAGGCGCTGGCGGCGATCATCGCCGGCGCGCCGGTCAAGGTCAAGGTCAACACCGTCGACCACAACACGTTCCAGGAGAACATCAACAACTACCTGCAGGGTAAGCCCGACGACGTCTTCACGTGGTTCGCGGGCTACCGGATGCGGTTCTTCGCTTCCAAGGGTCTCGCCGGTGACGTCAGCGACGTCTGGCCCAAGCTGACCGGTTTCAACGACGCGTTCAAGACCGCGTCAACCGGCGACGACGGCAAGCAGTACTTCGTTCCGGCCTCCTATTACCCGTGGGCGATCTTCTACCGCAAGAGCGTGTTCGCCCAGCACGGCTACCAGGTCCCGAAGACGCTCGACGACCTCACGACCCTGTCCGCGAAGATGAAGAAGGACGGGCTGAACCCGATCGCCTTTGCCGACAAGGACGGCTGGCCGGCGATGGGCACCTTCGACGTGCTCAACATGCGGATCAACGGCTACCAGTACCACGTCGACCTGATGGCCGGGAAGAAGTCGTGGAGCTCGCCGGAGGTCAAGAAGGTGTTCGACACCTGGGCCGGGCTGCTGCCCTTCCACCAGCCGGCGTCGCTCGGCCGGACCTGGCAGGAGGCCGCCCAGTCGCTGCAGGCGAAGAAGTCGGGCATGTACCTGCTGGGGCTGTTCGTCGGTCAGCAGTTCACCGCCGCCGAGCAGTCCGACCTCGACTTCTTCAACTTTCCCGAGGTCGACTCCTCGGTCGGCTCGGACGCTATCGACGCTCCGATCGACGGCTACATGATGGCGAAGAAGCCCCGCAACGAGACCGGTGCCAAGAAGCTCCTCGCCTACCTGGGCAGCGCGAAGGCCGGCAACCTCCAGACCAAGGCCGACCCGTCGTCGATCGCCGCCAACTCCGGGTCGGACACGACGGCCTACACCGAGCTGCAGAAGAAGGCGGTGGCGTTCGTCGGGTCGGCGAAGCACATCGCGCAGTTCCTCGACCGCGACACCAGGCCCGACTTCGCCTCCACGGTGATGCTTCCGGCGCTCCAGGCGTTCATCAGGAACCCGAAGGACATCGACGGACTGACCTCGAACATCGAGAAGCAGAAGAAGTCCATCTTCGTGTGACCGTGCTCCCTAGGCGGAAGGTGACCGCATGAGCACCAGCACCCCGGTCCCAGCTCAGCAGGTCCAGCCCGAGCCGCGTTCCGGCGACCACAGCGGGGTGCCGCGTCGCAAGCGGGTCCGGCGGCTCTCCGGCTCGGACCGGCTGGTGGTGGCACTCATGGTCCTGGTGCCGACCGTGCTCGTGATCGGGCTGGTGTGGCTCCCGACGATCAGCACGGTGCTGCTGTCGTTCACGAACTGGGACGGCATCGGCGGAGTAAGCACGATCAAATGGATCGGCACGCAGAACTACCACAACGTGTTCACGATCTATCCGCCGTTCAAGCCGGCGATCGAGCACAACCTGATCTGGGTCCTGTTCCTGTTCGCGCTGCCGACGCCGTTCGGCATCTTCCTGGCGACGCTGCTCGACAAGGAGCTGCGCGGTGGACGGCTCTATCAGAGCGCGTACTTCATGCCGGTGGTGCTCTCGCTCGCACTGACCGGCTTCATCTGGCAGCTCATCTACTCCCGGGACCAGGGCCTGCTCAACGGCTTGACCGGCTCCTCCGTCGACTGGTACGGCGATCCCAAGGTCAACCTGTGGGCGGTGCTGGTCGCCGCCAGCTGGAAACACGCCGGCTACATCATGCTGCTCTACCTCGCCGGCCTCAAAGGCGTCGACCCGTCGCTGCGGGAGGCGGCGTCCATCGACGGGGCGAGCGAGATCAAGACGTTCTTCCAGATCGTGCTTCCGGTGATGCGCCCGATCAACATCATCGTGCTGGTCGTCACGGTGATCGAGTCGCTGCGGGCCTTCGACCTGGTCTGGGTGGTCAACAAGGGACGCAACGGCCTCGAGCTGATCTCCGCGCTGGTCACCAGCAACGTCGTCGGTGAGGCCAGCCGCATCGGCTTCGGCTCGGCGCTGGCCACGATCATGATCGTGATCTCGTCCATCTTCATCGCCATCTTCCTGGCGACAGTCATGCGAGAGGACAAGCGGTGAGCACCACCACCGTCGCTCGACCGGCCGCCCGGGTCGCCGTCCAGCGCCGCCGACGTCGCCGCACCCCGGGCCGGATGATCCTGCACGGGTTCCTGATCGTCACCGCGCTCGCCTGGCTGTTTCCGGTGCTGTGGGCGATCCTCAACTCGTTCCGCGACTACGCGTACACCTCGAAGCACGGCTACGTGTCGGTCGGCGGGTTCACCGTCCAGAACTACGTGCACGCCTGGCAGCGCGGCGACTTCGGCAAGCACTTCTTCAACTCGCTCATCATCACCGCTCCGGCGGTCGTCCTCACGCTCTTCCTGGCCTCCTGTGTCGCGTTCGTGCTGGCCCGGTTCAGCTTCAAGCTCAACCTCACGCTGCTCGGCCTGTTCACCGCGGCGAACCTGCTGCCGCAGCAGGCGCTGCTGATCCCGCTGTTCCGGCTGTACCGCTCGACTCCGCTGCCGTACTGGATGAGCGACTCGGGGACGCTGCTCGACAGCTTCTACGGGCTGATCCTGATCAACGTGGCCTTCCAGACCGGCTTCTGCGTGTTCGTGCTGAGCAACTACATGAAGACGTTGCCGCACGAGCTCTACGAGGCGGCCCAGGTCGACGGCGCCAGCGTGTTCCGGCAGTACTTCCAGCTGACGATGCCGCTGTGCCGGCCGGCCCTCGCCGCGTTGGCCACGCTGCTGGTCACCTGGATCTACAACGAGTTCTTCTGGGCGACGGTGCTGATGACCTCGGGCGACAAGTTCCCGGTAACCAGCTCGCTCAACAACCTGCGGGGCGAGTTCTTCACCGACTACAACCTGCTCTCCGCCGGGTCGGTGCTGGTCGCCCTGCCGACGCTGGTGGTGTTCTTCGCCCTGCAAAAGCAGTTCGTCTCCGGGCTGACGCTCGGCGCGAACAAGGGGTGACCGAGGCTCCCCGCCCGCGGGTCGTCGCGCTGCGCGCCGCCGGCACGGCGCTTGTCCTCGACGTTGCCGGGCCGCTGCTGCCGCGCGTCCTGCATTGGGGTGCCGACCCCGGGCCGCTCTCGGCCGCCGACCTGGCCGCGGTCCGCGCCGCCTCAGCCGCTGCGCTGCCGCGGAGCGGGCTCGACGACCGGTGGCCGCTCACGCTGCTGCCCGGGGAGCCCGACGGGTGGTCCGGAACGCCGGGTCTCGCCGGCCACCGCGCCGGCCGGGACGCCTTCCCGCGACTGCGGCTGACCGCCGACGTCGAGGTCACCGGCGGCCCCGGACCCGGCGGCCGGCTGGTCGCCTCGGCGGCGGACGTGGACGCGGGCGTCGCGGTGAGCTGCGAGCTGGTGCTCGCCGAGACCGGCGTCGTGCGGATGGAGCACACCGTCTCCAACACCGGCGCGGGCGAATACGACCTCGGCGCCGTCCGCGCCGTACTGCCACTGCCGTCGACCGCCGAGGAGATTCTCGACCTGACCGGCCGGTGGTGCCGAGAGCGCTCACCGCAGCGTTCGCCGCTCCAGCACGGCACCCACAGCCGGATGTCCCGCCGCGGCCGGACCGGCCACGACGCGCCGCTGCTGCTGGTCGCCGGCACGGCGGGCTTCGGCTTCCGCTTCGGTGAGGTGTGGGCCGTGCACATCGCCTGGAGCGGCGACACCGAGCACCTGGTCGAGCGGTTGCCGGAGGGGGCCGGCGGGGCGGCCGGGCTGCTCGGAGGTGGCGAGCTGCTGCGTCCCGGCGAGGTTCGGTTGGCGGCCGGTGAGAGCTACCGGAGTCCGGCGGCGGTCTTCGTCTGGTCCGACGCCGGCCTGGACGGGTTGTCCGCCCGGCTGCACCGGGAGCTGCGCGGTCGGCCCGGCCATCCGGGAGCCCCCCGACCGGTCGTGCTCAACACCTGGGAGGCCGTGTACTTCGAGCACGACCTCGACCGGCTGCGCACGTTGGCGGACGTCGCGGCGAGCATCGGGGTCGAACGCTTCGTCCTCGACGACGGCTGGTTCCGGCACCGCCGCGACGACAGCGCCGGGCTGGGTGACTGGTACGTCGACGAGGGCGTCTGGCCGCAGGGGCTGCACCCGCTGGTCGACCACGTTCGCAGCCTCGGCATGTCGGTCGGGCTGTGGGTGGAGCCGGAGATGGTCAACCGCGACTCCGACCTCTTCCGCGCGCACCCGGACTGGCTGCTGACCCCGACCGCCCCGCCGTGGCGGCGCCAGCAGGTGCTCGACGTCGCGAACCCGGCCGCTTTCGACTATCTGCTGGAGCGGCTCGACGCGCTGGTCTCGGAGTACCGGCTCGACTACCTGAAGTGGGACCACAACCGCGATCTCCACGCCGCGATCGGGACCGCCGGCGCCGGCGCGGGCCGGCCGGGCGTGCACGCGCAGACCGCGGCGCTCTACCGGCTGCTCGACGAACTGCGCGGCCGGCATCCGGGGCTCGAGATCGAGTCCTGCGCCAGCGGCGGCGGGCGGGTCGACCTCGCGATCCTCGCCCGCACCGACCGGGTGTGGGCCAGCGACACCAACGACGCCCTGGAGCGGCAGGCGATCCAGCGCTGGACCGGGCTGCTCATCCCGCTCGAGCTGATCGGCGCCCACGTCGGCCCCCCGGTCGCGCACACCACCGGGCGCGCGCTGTCGTTGCCGTTCCGGTGCGTCACAGCCCTGTTCGGCTCGGCGGGGATCGAGTGGGACATCGCCGGCTGCACGCCCGAGGAGCTCGCCGGCCTGCGGGCCTGGGTCGGGCTCTACCGGGAGCTGCGCGGGCTGCTGCACTCCGGTGAGGTGGTCCGGGCCGACCTGCCCGACGACGGGGCGCTGCTGCACGGCGTGGTGGCCGCCGACCGGTCCGCGGCGGTGTTCGCCTACCTGCGGCTCGTCTCCGCGCCGGAGGCGGTCCCGGGCCGGCTGCGTTTCCCCGGTCTGGACCCGGACCGCCGGTACACGCTGCGCCGGCGGGACGTCGCCGGCCCGGTCCAGCCGGACCCGACCGGACCGCCGTGGCTGGCCGGCGAGCTGACTCTTCCCGGGGCGGTGCTGGCCGGGGTGGGCGTCGCGGCCCCGGCCCTGCTGCCGGAATCCGCGGTGCTGCTGCACCTGACCGCCGACGTCGGCGGCCGGCTCGACGTCCCGGCCGGTGCGCTGGCCCCGTTCCGCGAGCCGCTGCGCGAGCCGGCGGAGCGGGGCTAGCCATGCTCGCCAAGCAACGCCAGCAGTTCATCCTCGACGAGGTACGCCGGCTCCGGGGCGTGCGGGTCAGCGACCTGACCGCGCTGCTCGGGGTCTCGGACATGACGGTCCGCCGCGACCTCGACGTGCTGGCCCGCCGAGGGCTCATCGACAAGGTGCACGGCGGCGCGACCCCGCAGCAGGCGCAGAGCAGCGACGAGCCCGGGTTCGAGGTCAAGTCCGCCCGCGAGCAGCCGGAGAAGGCGGTGATCGCGGCGGCGGCGGCCCGACTTGTGGCTCCCGGCAGCGCGGTCGCGATCGCCGCCGGGACCACGACGTGGGCGCTGGCACGTCACCTCCTCGACGTGCCGGGGCTGACGATCGTCACGAACTCCATCCAGGTCGCGAACGTGTTCCCCGCCGACGCCGGCCTCGGCCGCACCGTCATCCTCACCGGCGGCGTCCGGACCCCCTCGGAGGCGCTGGTCGGGCCGGTCGCCGACCTCGCGATCCAGTCGCTGCACTTCGACATCGTCGTGCTGGGCTGCCACGGGATGGACGCCCGGGCCGGCCTGACCACGCCGAACCTGGCGGAGTCGGAGACCAACCGCGCGTTCGTCCGGTCCGCCCGTCGGGTAGTGGTCGTCGCCGACCACACCAAGTGGGGCACGGTGGGGCTGAGCTCCTTCGCGGCCCTGCACGAGATCGACGTGCTGGTCACCGATCCCGGGCTCGACCAGGACGCGCGCACCACGATCCTCGAGCAGGTGGCGCAGCTGATCGTGGCCACCGGCGAACCGCACAAGGCCACGGTCGGGTGAGCGCCACCCCGGAGCCACCCGGCCGGTCGAGGGCCACCCACGCGCCGGCGCCCGGTCCGGTCGTGGTGCCGCCGGCCGCCCGGCTCGGGCCGGCAGCACGGACCGCCGCCCTGCACCGCCTGGCCGGCGGCAGCTTCGACCTGGTCGTCATCGGCGGCGGCGTCACCGGCGCCGGCGTGGCCCTCGACGCGGCCAGCCGGGGGCTCTCGGTGGCCCTGGTCGAGGCCCGCGACTGGGCGGCGGGCACGTCCAGCCGGTCGAGCAAGCTCATCCACGGCGGCCTGCGCTACCTCGAGCAGCGCAACTTCGGCTTGGTCCGCGAGGCGCTGCGCGAACGCGCGCTGCTGCTGCACCGGCTCGCGCCGCACCTGGTGGCGCCGGTGCCGTTCCTGCTGCCGCTGCGGCACCGGGTGTGGGAACGGGCCTACATCGGCGCCGGCGTCGCGCTCTACGACCTGCTCGGGGGGGCCCGGGCGCTGCCGCGGCACCGGCACCTGTCCCGGCGCGCGGCGCTGGCGCTGGCCCCCGCGCTGCGCCCGGACGCGCTCGTCGGCGCGATCCGGTACTACGACGCGAGCGTCGACGACGCCCGCCACACCCTGACCCTGGTGCGGACCGCGGCCGCGGCCGGGGCGGTGGTGGCCAGCAGCGTCCGGGTCGTCGGGCTGCAGCTAACCGGCCCGCGGGTCACCGGCGTCCGGGCCCGCGACCTCGAGTCGGGTGCAGAGATCGACATCACCGCCGCCCGGGTGATCGGAGCGACCGGCGTCTGGAGCGACGACCTGCGCGGCATGCTCGCCGCCGGCGCGGACCGGGCCGGTCTGCAGGTGCGGGCGTCGAAGGGCGTGCACATCCTGGTGCCGCGGGAGTCGATCGACTCCGGCAGCGGCCTCATCCTGCGCACGGCGACCAGCGTGCTGTTCGTGATCCCGTGGGGCCGGCACTGGATCGTCGGCACCACCGACACCGAGTGGGACCTGGACCGGGCGCACCCGGCGGCCAGCTCGGGCGACCTGGACTACCTGCTGACGCAGGTCAACCGGGTGCTGCGGCGGCCGCTGACCGAGGCCGACATCGAGGGCGTCTACGCCGGGCTGCGCCCGCTGCTCGCGGGTGAGTCCGACACGACGAGCCGGCTCAGCCGCGAGCACGCGGTCGTCCGGCCGGCGCCCGGGCTGGTCGTCGTCGCCGGCGGCAAGTACACGACGTACCGGGTGATGGCCAAGGACGCGGTGGACGCGGCCACCGCGGACCTCAACCGGATGGTGCTGCCCTCCCGCACCGCGCACCTGCCACTGCTCGGGGCGGCCGGCTACCTGGAGCTGGCGGCGCAGCGGGACCGGCTGGCGACCCGGTCCGGCCTGCCGGTGACCACCATCGAGCACCTGCTGCGCCGCTACGGCACGCTCGTCCCCGAGCTGCTCGACCGGATCCGCGCCGACCCGATCCTCGGTTCCCCGATCGAGGGTGCACCGGAGTACCTGGCGGTGGAGGCGGTGTACGCCGCCACCGACGAGGGCGCCCTGCACCTCGACGACGTGCTGACCCGGCGAACCCGGATCTCGGTGGAGACCCGTGACCGGGGCCTGCGCTCGGCCGAGCCGGTGGCCCGGCTGGTCGGGCCGGTGCTGGGCTGGACGCCGACGGACCTCGCCCGCGAGGTCGAGCACTACCGGCTGCGGGTGGCGGCCGAGCGGGAGTCGCAGGCGCAGCCCGACGACCGGACCGCCGACGCGGCCCGACTCGGGGCGCCGGACGTGCGGATGGACCGCGCTCAGCCGTAGCGGCGGCCGGCGCAGAGCTCCGCGGCGTAGGCCGGCGTCGACAGCGGCTGGATCTCGACCGAACGCCCCGAGGCGGGCGCGTGCAGGATCCGACCGGACCCGGCGACGATCGCCACGTGGTGGACGAAGCCGCGGCCGTGCTCCTCGCCGAAGAACACCAGGTCGCCCGGCCGCAGCCGGTCCAGCGGCACCGGGGCGCCGCCGACCGCCTGGTCGTGGGCGTCGCGGGGGACGCGCAGACCGAACCGGCGGTGCACCGCGTGCACGAAGCCGCTGCAGTCGAAGCCGTACGCCGACACACCGCCCCACAGGTAGGGCAGCCCGACGAAGGCGGCGCCGGCGGCCACGAGCCGCTCCCCGAGCGCCGGCGGCCGGCCGGCGACGAGCTCCACGTCCGCCGCCGCCAGCCGGTCCGGCCGGCTCCCGGGACAGGCCACGAGCACGCTGCCGGCCGGCTCGCCCGGTGCTCCCGCGCCGGCGTGGCGACCGGATCCGGACAGCAGCGGCAGCCGGGTGCCGAAGCTCAGCTCGAACCCCGACCCCGCCAGCCGGGCGGTGCGGGCGGTGACGACCACCTGCGGACCCGCGGCCAGCTCCGCCGGGAACGGCTCCCCCAGGTGCGCCGAGGGCAGCCAGCCCGGGTAGCCGGCCGGGTCGCGGGAGCTTGGTTGGTCCGCGGCGGTGACCCGGACCCAGCCGGCGCGCTCCTCGACGACCCGCACCGGCTCGCCGTAGAGCAGCTGGCTCTCGACCCGCCCGAGCAGGTCGAGCCGGTCCGCGACGCCCAGGCTCCGGGTCCAGCCGGCGATGTCGGGCACGGTCGCCACCGCGCGACGGTCGATGGGGCGGACCGCCGCCGGCTCCGTCCACAGCGTGCTGACCGGCACGGCGACGGTTGCGGCACTCACCCGGCCGGCCCGTCGATCCCGAGGCCAGGCCCGGCGCTGAGCAGCAACCGGTCGCCGTCGTAGCGGACCCCGCCGCGGGCCGTCGGGCGCGCCAGCCAGCCGGCGGCGTCGAGATCGTGGACGACGGCGGGGAGCCGGGCGGCGGCCAGGCACGCGGCGGCGGTGACCGCGACGGTGCCTTCCATCATCCCGCCGACGAGGCAGCCGACCCCGGCCGCGTCGGCGACCGCCAGCATCGCCAGCGCCGGTCGCAGGCCGCCGCACTTGGCCAGCTTGATGTTCACCAGGTCGCAGGCCGATCGGCGAAGGAGTTCCAGCACGTCCCGGGCACAGAACGCGCTCTCGTCGGCGAGGACCGGCACCGCTGTGCGCGCGGTCACGTAGGCCAGCCCCTCGAGGTCGGCGGCCGGCACCGGCTGCTCGACCAGCTCGAGGTCCGCGCCGGCGTCCTGCAGTTGGCCGAGGATCCGCACCGCCTGCTTCGCCGTCCAGCCCTGGTTGGCGTCGAGCCGGAGCGCGACCTCGGTCCCGACAGCGGAACGTACGGCGCACACCCGTTCGACGTCGCCGGCCGGGTCCTTGCCGAGCTTGACCTTGAGCGTGCGGAACCCCGCCGTCACCGCCTCCCCGGCGGCGGCAACCATCGCCGGCGCGGTGCCGGCGCTGAGCGTGAGGTCGGAGCGGACGCTGGTCGCCGTACCGCCGAGGAGCCGGGCCAGCGGCGTACCGAGCCCGCGGGCCCACAGGTCGTGCACGGCCATGTCGAGAGCGGCCTTGGCACTGGTGTTGGCACGCAGCGCCCGGTCGGCGGCGCCCAGCGTGGCGTCGACATCGGCGACCTCCCGGCCCAGCACCGCATCGCGCAGCGGTCCGGACAGGGCCGCCTCGATCCCCGCCGCCGTCTCCCCGGTGATGCGCCAGGTGGGGACGGCTTCTCCCCAGCCGACCCGGCCGTCACCGTCGCGCAACTCCACCAGCACGGCGTCCACCGTGTGCACGGTGCGCAGCGCGGTGACGAAGGGCCGGTGCAGCGGCACCGAGCGACGGTGGAGTCGCAGGTCGGCGATGCGCGGCTCCCCCATCCGCCGACCCCTCCCCGATGGCAGCCTGCTCCGGCGCGGACCCTACGCGAGCGCCGGCTCCCGCAGCCGCAGCCGGCCCGCGTCGGCGTCGAGGTCCGCGACCGGGCCGAGCGGCACCGAGAGTTGGCGGGGGCCGTGACCGGCCGCCAGCCCGGCGACGATCGGCACCCCGAGCGGTCCCAGCCGCTCGGCCACCACCTCGGCCGCGTCCGGCCGACCGCCATCGTCACAGTCCGTGAGCGTGCCGAGGACGATCCCGGCCACGCCGGCGAACCAACCGGCCCGCAGCAGCGAGGTCAGCATCCGGTCGAGTCGGTACGGCGCCTCGCCCACGTCCTCGAGGAACACCAGGCAGCCCTGGGCCGACGGCGCCGCCGGGCTGCCCAGTTCC
>JBBSHH010000027.1:0-25818 GCA_038253225.1 Mycobacteriales bacterium
GGCGCCATCGAGACGCTGCAGGTCGGCGTGCGGGCCAAGGGCGTGCTGGTGGGTTGGGCGTTCACCGGGGTGCTGGCGTTCCTGCTGCGGACCGCCTACCTCTCCCGTTCCGATGTCGACGATCTCTAGCTCGTGCTCTGATAGCGCCATGGCCGTGCGCTTCACCGAGCTCGTCGTCGACTGCCGCGATCCCGCCGAGGTGGCCGCGTTCTGGGCTGCCGTGCTGGGCTGGCCGGCGCAGCAGTACCAGCAAAGCGACGGCGAGGTGTGGGAGGTCGCCGGCCCATCCGGCACCGGCCCCTCGCTGGTGTTCGTGCCGGTGCCGGAGCCCAAGAGCGCAAAGAACCGGCTGCACCTCGACCTCAACCCGGTCGGCGCCGACCAGGCGGCCGAGGTGGAACGGCTGGTCGGGCTCGGGGCGCGGCCGGCCGACGTGGGCCAGGGCGACCAGCGCTGGGTGGTCCTCGCCGACGTCGAGGGAAACGAGTTCTGCGTGCTGGGCAGCCGGCTCGACTGACCCGGCCGGCACCTCGGCGCATCCGCTTGCCGGCCTTGTATCGCCGGGGGCAGTATGCGGAGCCACACGGGGAGGTGTCGCCATGCGGCGGACGACGGTGGGGCTGGTCTTCGTCTCGGCGCTGTGCCTCGGCGCGGTACCACCGGCGGCTGCGGCCAGCGGACCGGGTGGACCTGTTCCGGACGCGAACCGGACCGGACCGTCGTCCCGCCCAACCGCCTCCGGGCGGGTCGCGATCCCCGCGCCGGCCGCACCCAGGGGACGCGCCGGCTACGTGGTCCGTTCCGTGCAGCAGATCGCCGCGCAGGCGGTCGCCGCAGCGCCCGGTTCCGAGCCGGACACCGTGATCGAGCCCGACGTACAGGCGGATCCGGCCGACCCGCGGGTCGTCGTCGCGACCTTCCAGCAGGGCCGGTACCCGGACGGCGCGTCCGTGGACCCCGGTTATGCGTGGTCGCACGACGGCGGGCAGACCTGGCGGCACGCCAACCTGCCGAAGCTCACCGCGGCCGTCGGCGGCCACTTCGACCGCGCCTCCGATCCGGTCGTGGCCTTCGGCCCGGGTGGCGTGGTGTACATCTCGACGCTGGCGCTGTCCTTCGGTACCTGCGAGTCGGCCGTCCTGGTGTCCCGGTCCACCGACGGTGGCCGCAGCTTCGGGGCGCCACTGACCGAGCAGTACACCCGCAACTGTCGGCTGCAGGAGGACAAGAAATGGATCACCGTGGACACCGACCGGTCCAGCCCGCACTACGGCCGGGTCTACGGCCCCTGGTCCCGGTTCGCCGTCGACGCGCACGGCAACGAGGTCTCCGCCGCGCAGGTGCTGCGGTACTCCGACGACGGCGGCCGTACCTGGAGCCGGCTGGTGCACATCAGTTCCTACGGCGGTTCAACGCAGGGCTCCCAGCTGCTCGTGCTGCCCGGCGGGCACCTCGTCGACCTCTACACCCGCTATGGCAGCCGGTTCACCCGGTTCTTCCTGCTGGCGCGAACCTCCTCCGACGGCGGCCGGTCCTGGACCCGGGCCCGCCTGGTCAGCGAGATCCTCGGCACCGGCGTGCCGGACATCCGCGACGGCGCCACGCTGACGAGCGCCACCGTGGACAGCGCCACCGGCCAGCTCTATGTCAGCTGGCAGGACTCCCGCTACCGCGGCCCGGTCGGCTCGGACGTGCTGCTCTCCCGATCCGGTGACGGCGTCCACTGGAGCCGGCCGACCCGGGTGAACGCCGACCCGGTCGGCGACCGTACCTACCACTTCACGCCGGACGTCGCGGCGGCCAACGGTCGGGTGCACGTTTCCTGGCGCACCCGCCGCGACGAGAACACCAGGGTGGGTTTCGAGATCGCCGCGTCCGCTGACCGGGGATCGTCCTTCGGCTGGCCGCTGACGCTCGGGCCGGTCGCGGACACCTCGGTGGCCGCGGTCGGGTCCGGCGTGCCGTTCTACGGTGACTACCAGGGCCTCACCGCCGCCGGCGGCCGGGTCTACGCGGTGTGGTGCGTCAGCACGCCCATGGGCGCCCAGCGCTACCACCAGGTGCTGTGGGGAGCTGCGCTGACGTAACCGGCCCGGGTCGTCGCAGCCGCAGGCGCCGGCCGGAGTACGGCGTCAGTTGGGGTTCATCGGCTGGCGGGCCAGCTCCGGTGCCGGCGCGGCGGAGAGCAGCCGCAGCATCGCGGTCTCCCGCTTGAGCAGGCTCAGCTCGGCGCGCAGCCGCCGCGCGGCGTCCGGCTCGGCCAGCAGTCGCTGTCGGTCCGCGAGGTCCACCACCACCGTCGCGGCGACCAGGTAGCTCAGCAGCGTCGGGTCGTCGGGCAGCTCGGGCATGGTGATCTCGCCGCCCTGCGCGGCGGCCAGCGCGTCGAGGTAGGTGCCGAACACGGCCTGCACCCCGCCGGTGAGCACCCGGGCCGTGCCCGCGTCGCCGGCGTCCTCCGCCAGGAAGTCGACCGCGCCGACCAGGTATGCGCCGCTGCGGTCCAGCTCGCGCAGTCGGAACCGGGCACCCCCGGTCGTCACGATGTCGTAGCGACCGTCGTCGTAGGGCGTCACCCGGCGCAGCTCGGCGGCGCAGCCGACCTCGTGCAGCGCCCGTACGCCGTCCACCCCGACGCCCCGACCCTCCCGGATCAGCAGCACGCCGAACCGGCGCGGCGCGCCCTCGGGCAGCGCCATCAGGTCGCGCACTAGCGCCCGGTAGCGGTCCTCGAAGATGTGCAGCGGCAGCACCAGGCCGGGGAACAGCACGGTTCCCAGCGGGAAGATCGCCAGTGGCTCGCTCACCGGGCCAGGGTAGGGCCGAACCGGCGGCGCGGCCCGGCGTCCCCACCGGGGGGTGGGTCCGACCCGCCGGCCCCGATGCGGTGATCGGCCGGACGGGTCGCCGCGCTGCCTAGACTGGCCCGGTGCTGACCCGGATCGACCTGCGCGGCGACGACCGCGACCCGCGCGGGCTGCTGCCGCGGGCCGCGGTCGACCTCGACGCCGCGCTGGGCGCCGTCCGGCCGATCTGCGCCGACGTGCGCGACCGGGGCGCCGCCGCGGTGCGGGACGCCACCCGGCGCTTCGACGGGGTCGACGTCGAGCAGCCGCGGGTCCCGGCGGTCGCCCTGCGGGCGGCGCTCGACCGGCTCGACCCGGCCGTGCGGGCCGCGCTCGAGGAGGCCACCCGCCGGGTCCGCCTCGTGCACGACGCGCAGCGCCGGGCGGACGTCACGGTCGAGGTGGCGCCCGGCGGCACCGTCACCGAGCGTTGGCTGCCGATCGGGCGGGTCGGGCTCTACGTCCCCGGCGGGCTGGTCGCCTACCCCAGCTCGGTGGTCATGAACGTCGTCCCGGCCCAGGTGGCCGGAGTGCCCAGCCTCGCGGTGGCCAGCCCGCCCCAGGCGGCGTACGGCGGGCTGCCGCACCCGGCGATCCTGGCCGCGTGCGCGCTGCTCGGCGTCGCGGAGGTCTACGCGGTCGGGGGTGCGCAGGCGATCGCGATGTTCGCCTACGGCACGCCGGACTGCCCCCGCGTCGACCTGGTCACCGGCCCGGGCAACGTCTACGTCGCCGCGGCCAAGCGGCTGCTGCGCGGCGAGGTCGGTATCGACGCGGAGGCCGGCCCCACCGAGATCGCGGTCCTCGCCGACGACTCGGCCGACCCGGCGTACGTCGCCGCCGACCTCGTCGCCCAGGCCGAGCACGACCCGCTCGCCGGCTGCCTGCTGGTCACCCCCAGCGTCGAGCTGGCCGACGCGGTCGACGTGGCGCTGGACAAGGCGGTGCCGGCCGCCCGGCACCGGCAGCGGGTCGAGACCGCGCTGGCCGGCCAGGGGGCGACGGTGCTCGTCGACGACATCGACGCCGGCCTGCGGGTGGTCGACGCCTGGGCGGCGGAGCACCTGGAGGTCCTCACTCGGCACCCGGCCGCGGTCGCGGCCCGGGTGCGCAACGCCGGCGCGGTGTTCGTCGGCCCGTACGCCCCGGTCAGCCTGGGCGACTACCTCGCCGGCTCCAACCACGTGCTGCCCACCGGCGGCACCGCCCGGCACACCGGCGGCCTGTCCGTGCAGACGTTCCTGCGCTCCCGGCACGTCGTCGACTACTCCCGCGCGGCGCTGACCGCGGTCGCCGGCCCGGTGCGCGCGCTCGGGGGCGCGGAGGACCTCGCGGCGCACGTCGAGGCCGTCGGCGTCCGGCTCCGGTGACCGGCCTCGACCAGCTGCCGCTGCGGGCCGACCTGCGCGGGCGGACGCCGTACGGCGCCCCGCAGCTCGACGTCCCGGTCCGGCTCAACACCAACGAGAACCCGCACCCGCCGTCGGCCTCCCTCGTCGCCGACCTGGCCGCGGCGCTGACCGCGGCCTCGGCGACGCTCAACCGCTACCCCGACCGGGACGCGCTCGGGCTGCGCGCGGACCTCGCCGGCTACCTCGGGCACGGCCTCACGGTCGCGTCGGTGTGGGCGGCGAACGGCTCCAACGAGGTGCTGCAGCAGCTGCTGCAGGCGTTCGGCGGTCCCGGCCGGACCGCGCTCGGCTTCGAGCCGTCGTACTCGATGCACCGGCTGCTCGCGACCGCCACCGCGACCGGCTGGGTCGCCGGCCGGCGCGACGGCGAGTTCCGCCTCGACCCCGACGCCGCCCTCGCCGCGATCGACGAGCACCGGCCGGACGTCGTGTTCCTCTGCTCACCGAACAACCCGACCGGCACCGCGCTGCCGCTCGGCACGCTCGCCGCGGTCCTCGACGCCGCGGCCGGCATGGTCGTGGTCGACGAGGCGTACGCCGAGTTCGCCCGGCCCGGCACCGCCTCGGCGCTGTCGCTGCTGGCGGGCCACCCGCGGCTGGTCGTCACCCGGACGATGTCCAAGGCGTTCGCGATGGCCGGCACCCGGCTCGGCTACCTCGCCGCCGACCCGGCGGTGGTCGACGCGCTGCAGCTGGTGCGGCTGCCCTACCACCTCTCGACGCTGACCCAGGTCGCCGCCCGGGTGGCGCTCGAGCACCGCGCCGAGCTGCTCGCCACGGTGGCCGTCGTGACCGAGCAACGGGACCGGATCGTCCGCGAGCTCGCCGGCCTGGGTCTGGCCACGGTGCCCTCGGATGCGAACTTCGTGCTGTTCGGCCGGTTCCCGGACGCACCGGCCGCGTGGCGCGCGCTGCTCGAGCGGGGGGTGCTGGTCCGCGACGTCGGCTTGCCCAGCTGGCTGCGGGTGACCGCCGGCCGGGCGGAGGAGGTCGACGCCTTCCTGGCCGCCGTGAAGGAGCTGTCATGAGCCGGACCGCGCGGGTCGAGCGCCGCACCGCCGAGTCGCTCGTGCTCGTGCAGCTCGCACTCGACGGGGCCGGCAGCACCGATGTCGCGACCGGCGTCCCGTTCTTCGACCACATGCTGAGCCAGCTCGGCCGGCACGGGGGCTTCGACCTCACCGTCCGCGCCGACGGCGACCTCGGCGTCGATGCGCACCACACCGTCGAGGACGCCTCGCTGGCCGTCGGGCAGGCGCTGCGGGAGGCGCTCGGCGACCGGGTCGGCATCCGCCGCTTCGGCGACGCGCTGGTGCCGCTCGACGAGACGCTGGTGCAGGCCGCGGTGGACCTATCCGGGCGCCCCTACCTCGTGCACGACGAACCGGAGCTGGTCGAGCTGATCGGCAGCTACGACACCACGCTGACCCGGCACGTCTTCGAGTCCCTCGTCGCCGAGGCCCGGATCTGCCTGCACCTCCGGGTCCTCGCCGGACGCAACGCCCACCACGTCGTCGAGGCGCAGTTCAAGGCGGTCGCCCGGGCCCTTCGGGACGCGGTCGCGCTCGACCCGCGGGTGGTCGGCGTACCGAGCACCAAGGGCGTGCTGTGACCGCTGCCACCGTCGTCGTCTACGACTACGGCTCGGGCAACCTGCGTTCGGCCGAGCGGGCGCTGGCCCGGGTCGGGGCGCAGGTCACGGTCACCGCCGACCGGGACGCTGCGCTCGCCGCCGACGGCCTCGTGGTGCCGGGGGTCGGCGCGTTCGCGGCCTGCATGGCCGGGTTGGCGGCGGTCGGCGGCGCGGGGCTGATCCGCGACCGGGTCGCCGCCGGCCGGCCGGTGCTCGGCATCTGCGTCGGCATGCAGGTCCTGTTCGGTTACGGCGACGAGCACGGCGTCCGGACCGCCGGCATCGGGGTGTTCCCCGGCGGCGTCACCCGGCTGGCCGCGCCGGTGCTGCCGCACACCGGCTGGAACACGGTCAGCCCGGGCGCCGGCTCGGCGCTGTTCGCCGGGGTGGCCGACCAGCGCTTCTACTTCGTGCACTCCTACGCCGCCCGCCCGGCCGGGCTGCCCGGGGTGCGGACCACCGGCGAGCACGGCGAGGTGTTCCTCGCCGGGGTGGAGGACGGCTCGCTGTCGGCGGTGCAGTTCCACCCCGAGAAGTCGGGCGACGCCGGCGCGGCGCTGCTGGAGAACTGGCGACGGACACTGCGGTGAGCCGGGACCGGCACCGGGCCCGAGCCGCCCGGCTGGCCGCCCGCGAAGCCGAGCGCGATCGCCGCCGGCGGCGGTCCCGACGGCAGGCCCCGTGGCGCCGGGTCCGTCGCCGGCTGCGGGCGGGGCTGCGGGCCCCCGCGCGGCGACTGGGCCGCCGTCGCCCGGACATCGGTCGACGCCCGCTGCGGCAGCGGGCCGGCATCGCTGCGCTGTTCGTCGCGGTGCAGGGCGCGGTCTGGCTGCTTACCCCGTCCTGGGCCCTGCGCTGGCTGGCGTTGCTGGTCGGGCTGCTCGCGCTGCCCGCCGCGGTCGTGCTCGTGCTCGACCGGCGGGTCCGGTGACGCTCACCCTGCTGCCGGCGGTGGACGTCGCCGCCGGGCGGGCGGTCCGGTTGGTGCGGGGCGCCGCCGGCACCGAGACGTCCTACGGCCACCCGCTCGACGCGGCGCTGGCCTGGCAGGCGGCGGGAGCCGAGTGGGTGCACCTGGTCGACCTCGACGCCGCGTTCGGTCGCGGTGGCAACGCGGACCTGCTCGCCCGGGTGGTCGGCGCGCTCGACGTGGCCGTCGAGCTCTCCGGCGGTATCCGCGACGACGCTTCGC
Organism: Mycobacteriales bacterium; assembly: GCA_038253225.1. GTDB lineage: Bacteria > Actinomycetota > Actinomycetes > JALYNC01 > JALYNC01 > JBBSHH01. The sequence continues at coordinate 7,084 of JBBSHH010000027.1, forward strand.
TGGACGCGGCGCTGGCCACCGGCGCGGCCCGGGTCAACGTCGGTACGGCCGCGCTCGAGAACCCGGCCTGGGTGGCGAAGGCGATCGCTCGGGTGGGGGACCGGCTGGCGGTCGGTCTCGACGTGCGCGGCCGCACGCTGGCCGGCCGCGGCTGGACCCGCGAGGGTGGCGACCTGTTCGAGGTGCTGGCCCGGCTCGACCGGCAGGGTTGCGCCCGCTACGTCGTCACCGACGTGCACCGGGACGGGACTCTGACCGGCCCCAACCTCGACCTGCTGCGCTCGGTCACGGCCGCGACCGACCGACCGGTGGTAGCCAGCGGCGGGGTCGCGACCCTGGACGACCTGCGGGCGATCGGCGCCGTACCCGGCGTCGAGGGCGCGATCGTCGGCAAGGCGCTCTACGCCGGTGCGTTCACCCTGCCGGAGGCGCTCGCGGTGGCCCGGTCGTGACGGTGGCCATCCGGGTCATCCCGTGCCTCGACGTCGACGCCGGCCGGGTCGTCAAAGGGGTCAACTTCCGGGCATTGCGGGACGCCGGCGACCCGGTCGAGATGGCCCGGCTCTACGACGAGGAGGGCGCCGACGAGCTGACCTTCCTCGACATCACCGCGAGCAGCGCGGCCCGCGACACGACGTACGACGTGGTCCGGCGCACCGCCGAGCAGGTGTTCATCCCGCTGACGGTCGGCGGCGGGGTACGCAGCATCGACGACGTGGACCGGCTGCTGCGGGCCGGCGCCGACAAGGTGAGCCTGAACACCGCAGCGGTCGCCGACCCGGCCCTGCTCTCCCGGGCGGCGGCCCGCTTCGGCGCGCAGTGCGTGGTGCTCTCGGTCGACGCGCGCCGGGCGGCGGGGACCACCAGCGGCTTCGCGGTGACCACCCACGGCGGCCGGCGGGGGACCGGGGTCGACGCGGTGGCCTGGGCGGCGCGCGGCCAACAGCTCGGCGCCGGCGAGATCCTGCTGAACTCGATGGATGCCGACGGCACCCGCCGCGGGTTCGACCTCGAGCTGCTGGCCGCGGTCCGAGCGGTGGTCAGCGTCCCGGTGATCGCCAGCGGCGGCGCCGGCCGGGTCGGGGACTTCGCGCCGGCGGTCGCCGCCGGCGCGGACGCCGTGCTGGCCGCCAGCGTGTTCCATTTCGGGGAGCTGCGGATCCGCGACGTCAAGGCGGCGCTGCGGGCCGCCGGCCACCCGGTCCGCTGACCCGGGCGGTGGCCTGCGCAGCCACGACCGGCCGGCGGTTGCGCTGGTATGCCGACAACCAACGGCACTACACTGGACAGGTGCCTACGCTGACCGACCGGCTCGCCCACCTCGCCGACCTGCTCGACTACCTCTCGGCCGAGGACCGCCGGCTCGTCGAGGACGCCTATCTGCGTACGGTCGCCACCGCGCCGCGGCACCGGCCGACCAGCCTGCACCCGTCGGTGCGCTCGCATCCGCCCGAGGTCGCTGCTACCGCGGTGGCCAGCGGGCTGGCCCGCGAGCTGCGCACCCGACGGGCGCTGGTGGAGGACTCCTGGTCGACCCGCGAGGTCGCCGACCTGCTCGGCATCAGCCCGCAGGGCGTAACCAAACGCCGGACCAAGGCCAACCTGCTCGCCTTCCTCGACCGGGGCGACTGGCGCTACCCGCGCTGGCAGTTCACCGGCTCCGCGCTGCTGCCCGGGGTGCTCGACGCCTGGAAGGCGCTGCCCGGCAAGCACGACGCGCTCGGTCTGGTCCGCTGGTTCACGCTGCCGGCCCGGGCCCTCGACGACGCCACGCCGCTCGAGCGGCTGCGGGCCGGTGCCCTCGCCGAGGTCGCCGACGCGGCGTCCTACGTCGGCAGCCCATGACCTTCCCGGGGATCCCCCGGGTCGTCTCGCTGCCGGCCGGCAGCCCGCTGCTGCGCATCTACGACAGCGTGCTCTACCCCGACGGTGCCGGTTTCCGGCATGTCGGACCGCACCTGCGGGGCCGCTGGGACCACCATCCCGCCGGGCCTCCCGGCCGGCACCCCCATCACGGGGTGCTCTACGCCACCACGACGCTGCGCTGCGCGGTGGCCGAGGTGTACGGCGACGACCGGCGACTCTCCCCGTCGCCCACCCAGCGCCTCGCCGTGCTGGCCGCCGACCGGCCGCTGCCGCTCGCCGACACGTGTGGGCTGGCCGCGGTCGAGCTCGGCGTGCCCGCCGGCGCGCTGCGGGCCAGGGATCGGACGCTGACCCAGCGGGTGTCCCGGGCGCTCTACGCCGAAACCGAGGCGGTCGGCATCCGTTACGAGGGATGGCAGACCGGGGAGCCGTGCGTCTGTCTGTGGGAGCGCGCCGCCGCCGTGGTGGACCTGCTCGACGATCGGGCCCTCGACGACCCGGTCGTGGCGCTGGACCTGGCGGTGCTCGCCGACGAGCTGCACCTCGATCGGCCGGGGATCCAGCCCGGGGGGTGAGCAGCGTCCGCGACACGCCCCGAAACGGTCAGGAGATGGTCATGCCGCGCGGTACCTTGCTGTGAACAGCGCAGTGCTGGCAGCGGTCGGGCCGGCAGCCGGGAGAAGGGGACACCACCATGACCGAGACGCCTGGCGAGCAGGAGCGCCGGCCAGAGGGTGGCGCGACCGCGGCCGACCCGTACGCCGACCCGTACGCCGCCCCGGCGGCCGACCCGTACGCCGTTCCCGGCGCCTCGACGGCGTCCTACGGCGACACGGGCACCGGCGGCTACGGCGACGCGCCGAGCGCCGGCTCGTCGCCCGGCGCCGGTTACGGCGACGCGCCCAGATACGGCCAGCCGCCGGCCTACGGCGAGCCCGCCCCCGCGTACGGCAGCGGCGCCGGTGGGCCCGCTGCCGGTGGGCAGCTCGCCTCCTGGGGGCAGCGTGCGCTGGGCTACGTCGTCGACCTGGTGATCATCTTCGTGGTGCAGTTGGTCGTGGGCCTGGTGGCCGGCCGCGGTGTGGCCCAGCTGGTCGGTTTGCTGGTGTGGGTGGGTTTCGCCTACATGGAGTCGCAGGACGGCCAGTCGCCGGGGAAGAAGGTCGTCGGCATCCGGCTGCGGTCGGAGCGGGACGGGTCCTACCTGAGCTGGGGCATGGCGATCGTCCGCAAGATCGCGCACCTGGTCGACACGCTGCCGATCCTGATCGGCTGGCTGTGGCCGCTGTGGGACCGCAAGCGGCAGACGTTCGCCGACAAGATCGTGTCCACCGTCGTCACCACCGGGTAGGCCGGTCCGGCTCCCCGCAACCGGACGCGCCGGCCGTCGCGGCTCGGCCCGGCTGCTGGACAATGCCGTCATGGCCGCCTCCTTCTCCGCCGCCGCCTCCGTCCGTCGGTCCGACCTCGACCGCGACGTCGTCGCCCGGCTCAAGCGCGACGAGCACGGGCTGTTCCCCGCGGTCGCGCAGCAGTTCGACACCGGCGAGGTGCTTATGGTCGGCTGGATGGACGACGAGGCGCTGCACCGGACGCTGAGCACCGGGCGGGCGACCTACTGGAGCCGCAGCCGGCGGGAGTACTGGGTCAAGGGCGAGACGTCCGGGCACCGGCAGTGGGTGAAGGCGGTCGCGCTCGACTGCGACGGTGACACGGTGCTGGTCTCGGTGGACCAGGTCGGGGCCGCCTGCCACACCGGCGACCGCACCTGCTTCGACGCCGGCGTGCTGCCGGCGGTCGTCGGCGTCCCGGCGTCGTGACGACGGGGGTGGTCAGTCCGGACCGGGCCGGGTTCCGGGCGCTCGGCGCCGACTACCCGGTGGTGCCGGTGACCCGCCGGCTGCTGGCCGACGGGGAGACCCCGGTGGGGGTCTACCGCAAGCTCGCCGGTGGCCCCCGCACGTTCCTGCTGGAAAGCGCCGAGCACGGACGGTCCTGGTCGCGGTACTCCTTCGTGGGAGCCCGCAGCGCCGCATTGCTGACCGAGCAGGGCGGGCAGGCGCTCTGGCGGGGCGACCCGCCGCCGGGCGTTCCCACCGGCGGCGACCCGCTGGCCGTCCTGCGGGACACGGCCGCGGCGCTGCGGGCGCCGCGCCGGCCGGACCTGCCGCCGCTGCTCGGCGGGCTCGTGGGCTACCTGTCCTACGACGTCGTCCGCCGGCTGGAGCGGCTGCCGACGACGGCCGTGGACGACCTGGGGCTGCCCGAGATCGCGCTGCTGCTCGCGACCGACCTGGCCGTCCTCGACCACGCCGACGGCTCGGTGCTGCTGGTCGCCAACGCGTTCAGCGCCGGCGGCGACGCGGCGTACGACGACGCCTGCGCCCGGCTGGCGGCGATGACCCGGCGGCTCGCGCAGCCGGCGCAGCCGACGATCGCCACCCTCGACCCGAGCGTCGAGCCGACGTACCGGTGCCGGACCCCGCCCGGCGGCTTCCGCGCGGCCGTGGCCCGGGCGATCGGTGAGATCCACGCCGGCGAGGCGTTCCAGGTGGTCATCAGCCAGCGCTACGAGATGGCCACCGCCGCCGACCCGCTCGACGTCTACCGGGTGCTGCGGGCGTCGAACCCCAGCCCCTACATGTACCTGCTCCGCCTCGACGACCACGACGTCGTCGGCTCCTCGCCGGAGGCGCTGGTCAAGGTCGCCGACGGCCGGGCGTTGCTGCACCCGATCGCCGGCACCCGCTGGCGCGGCGCCACCCCGGAGGAGGACGCGGCGCTGGCCGCCGAGCTGCTCGCCGACCCCAAGGAGCGCAGCGAGCACGTGATGCTCGTCGACCTGGGCCGCAACGACCTGGGCCGGGTCTGCGTCCCCGGCAGCGTCGACGTGGTCGAGTTCATGGCGGTCGAGCGCTACAGCCACGTGATGCACATCGTGTCGACGGTCGTCGGCGACGTCGCTCCCGGCCGGACGGCGTACGACGTGCTGGCCGCCTGCTTCCCGGCCGGCACCCTCTCCGGTGCGCCCAAGCCGCGCGCGATGGAGATCATCGAGGCGCTGGAGCCGACCCGCCGCGGGCTCTACGGCGGCACCGTGGGCTACCTCGACTTCGCCGGCGACCTCGACATGGCGATCGCGATCCGCACCGCGGTGCTGCGCGACGGGACCGCCTACGTCCAGGCCGGCGGCGGCATCGTCGCCGACTCCGACCCGGCCGCCGAGGAGCAGGAGAGCCGCAACAAGGCCGCCGCGGTACTGCGCGCGGTCGCCGCCGCCGCCTCGCTGACCCCGGCCGGATGAGCGCCCGGCGGGAGGTCGGGGTGGCGGTGCTGTTGTGTCTGGCCGGCTCGGCGCTGGTGCTGCTCGCCGCCGGTCGGCCATGGGCGCACGCGCTGGTCCACCAGCCGCCGCTGCCCCCGGTGCAGGTCGCGCCGACCGGTCGGGCGCTCGCTCCGGTGCTGCCCGCGCTCGGGCTGGTCGGCCTGGCCGGGGTGGCGGCGCTCGCGGCCACCCGCCGCTGGGGCCGGATCGTCGCCGGCGTCTTGCTGCTCGGCATCGGGGGGGCGGTGCTGGCGGTCACGCTGCGGACCGGAGCCGACCTCGGCACCCGGGTACGGCCGATCGCCGTGCAGGCCGCCGGCAGCAGCGGGGCGCGCCCGGGGGCGGTGACCGGCACCGGCTGGGGGGCCGTGTCCGGCGTCGGCAGCGGCCTGCTCGCCGCGGCCGGGCTGCTCGTCGTCGGTCGCGGTCGCCGGTGGGCGACGATGTCCGCCCGGTACGACGCACCGACGGCGCCCCGGCCGCGGGTCGAGCCGGCGACCGCGCTGTGGGACGCCCTGGACCGCGGCGACGACCCCACCCGCTAGTGGAGACGGAGGCCACCGGGTGAGCGAGGGCAGGGGGCTCGTCCTCGTCGTCGAGGACGAGCGGGCGATCGCCGACCTGGAGCGGATGTACCTCACCCGCGCGGGTTTCGGCGTCCACGTGGAAGCCGACGGCCGGGCCGGCTTGGTCGCCGCCCGCAGCCTGCGGCCGGTCGCGATCGTCCTCGACGTCGGGCTGCCGGTCCTCGACGGCACCGAGATGTGCCGGGCGCTGCGGGCCGACGGCGACTGGACGCCGGTGCTGTTCGTGACCGCCCGCGACGACGAGGTGGACCGGGTCCTCGGCCTGGAGATGGGGGCCGACGACTACATCACCAAACCGTTCTCCCCCCGTGAGCTGGTCGCCCGGGTGCGGACCGTGCTGCGTCGCTCCGCCGGCGCGCCGGGGGAGCAGCCGGTGCTCAGCCTCGGCGCGGTCCGCCTCGACCCGCAGCGCCGGCGGGTGACCGCCGCCGGCGCCGAGGCGGAGCTGACCGCCACCGAGTTCGACCTGCTCGCGTTCCTGCTGCGCCGGCCCGGCCGGGTGTTCTCGCGCGAGCAGCTGCTCTCGGAGGTCTGGGGGTACGCCGCCGCGGCCGGCACCCGCACCGTCGACGTCCACGTCGCCCAGCTGCGGGCCAAGCTCGGCGCCGCCAGTCCGATCCGCACCGTCCGCGGGGTCGGGTACGCCGCCGACGAGCCGCGGTGACCCCGGCGGACCGGCCGGCGGCCCCGTCGCCCCGGCGCCGCCGGGGACTGGCCAGCCAGCTGGCGCTGCTGACGACCGTGGTGGCGGCGGTGGCGGTGCTGCTCGCCGGGCTCGTGTCGCTGCAGCTGGTCCGCGGCGCCGCCGAGTCCCAGTCGCTGGCCGCGTTGGAGCGCCAGGCCGCCACGCTGGCCGGCGTGGCCGACCAGGGCACCGGGCTGGCGCTGCTCCGGCGCGGCCAGGCCCGCCGGCTGCTGACCCGCCAGCAGATCGACATCGTGGTGGTGCAGCCGGGCGGGCGGGCGGTCGGCGCGGCCGCCGGCGTGCTGCGCCCGGGCGAGGCGGACCGGCTGCTGGCCGGCGTCACGATCTCCGGGGTCCGTCGCCTCGACGGCCGTCGGGTGCTGGTCGCCGGGCACGGGCTCGACGCCGGTGGCGCCGTGCTGCTGGTGCAGCCGGCGACGGTGGCGCGGGGGTTGAGCAGCGACGCCCGCCGGCGGACCGGGATCGCGCTGCTGATCGGGCTGGTCGGCGCCGCGCTGGCCGGCGGGCTGCTGGCCCGGCGGGTGGCCCGGCCGCTGCAGCACGCCGCCGCGGCGGCGCACCGGATGGCGGCCGGCGGCCGCGACGTCCGCCTCACCCCGGCCGGCCCCGCCGAGGTCGCCGAGGTCGCCGAGGCGCTCAACACCCTCGCCGGGGCGCTGTCGACCAGCGAGGGGCGCCAGCGGGAGTTCCTGCTGTCGATCTCGCACGAGCTGCGGACCCCGCTGACCGCCGTGCGCGGCTACGCCGAGGCGCTCGCCGACGGGGTGGTGCCGGCCACCGAGGTGGCCGGCACCGGCACCACCATGCTGGCCGAGTCCGAGCGGTTGAACCGGCTGGTCTCCGACCTGCTCGACCTGGCGCGTCTCGGCGCCCAGGACTTCCGGTTGGACCTAGCCCCGGTCGACCTCACCGCGCTGGTCCGCCAGGCCGGGGCGGTGTGGGAGTCCCGCTGCCGGCCGGTCGGCGTCCGGCTGCTGGTCGAGGCCGCGGCCGGGCCGATCGTCGTCACCACCGACGCGACCCGGGTCCGGCAGGTCGTCGACGGACTGGCCGAGAACGCCCTGCGGCTCACCCCGGCCGGAGCGGTGATCGTGCTCTCGGTGGTCCGGGTGGCGGGCGGCGCGGTGCTCGAGGTCCGCGACGGTGGACCGGGTCTGTCCGCCGAGGACTGCGAGGTCGCCTTCGAGCGCTCAGCCCTCTACGACCGCTACCGCGGCGTGCGTCGGGTGGGCACCGGTGTCGGCCTGGCGCTGGTCGCCGGGCTGGTCGCCCGCCTCGGTGGTAGCGCCCACGCCGGCGCGGCCCCGGAGGGCGGCGCGGCGTTCACGATCCGGCTGCCCGCCGGCTGACCGGTCGGAACCGGTCGGAACGGGTCGGTAGGCTGGTCCCAGCAGCGCGAACCCCGAATCAGCCCGACCGGCCGGCAAGGAGCAGTTCGGCGTGACCGTGCTCGAGGAGATCTTGGCCGGCGTACGGGCCGACCTGGCGGAGCGGCAGCGCGCGGTTCCCCTCGAGCAGCTTCAGCCGCTGGCTCGGGCCCGGCCCGGCGCGCTCGACGCCACCCGGACGCTGCGCTGCCCCGGGGTGGCGGTGATCGCGGAGGTCAAGCGGCGCAGCCCGTCCCGCGGCGCGTTGGCGGCGATCGAGGACCCGGCCGGGCTCGCCCGTGAATACGAGACCGGCGGCGCGGCGGTTATCAGCGTGCTCACCGAGCAGCGGCGGTTCGCCGGCAGCCTGTCCGACCTGGCTGCGGTCCGGGCGGCGGTCGACGTGCCGGTGCTCCGCAAGGACTTCGTGGTCTCCTCCTACCAGGTCTGGGAGGCCCGGGCCTACGGCGCCGACCTGGTGCTGCTCATCGTCGCCGCACTCGAGCAGACCGCGCTGGTCTCGCTGGTGGAGCGCACGCTCTCGCTCGGGATGACCCCGCTGGTCGAGGTCCACGACGCCACCGAGGTCGACCGGGCCCTCGACGCCAGCGCCCCCGTCATCGGCGTCAACGCCCGCGACCTGCGCACCCTCGAGGTCGACCGCGAGCTCTTCGGCCGGCTCGCACCGCGGATCCCGAACGAGATCGTGCGGGTGGCCGAGTCCGGCGTACGGGGGCCGCACGACCTGCTGGCCTACGCGGCCGCCGGCGCCGACGCGGTGCTGGTCGGGGAGGGCCTGGTGACCGAGAAGAACCCGCGGCAGGCGGTCGCCGACCTGGTCACCGCGGCCACCCACCCGGCCACCCGGCCGGGCTCGCCGTGAGCGCGCTGCCGGACAGCACCGGCCATTTCGGCCGGTACGGCGGCCGGTTCGTCCCCGAGGCGCTGGTCGCCGCACTCGACGAGCTCACCGACGCCTACGCCGCCGCGCGTCGAGACCCGACCTTCAGCGCCGAGCTGGACCGGCTGCTGCGCACCTACGCCGGCCGGCCGACCGCACTGACCGACGCCCGGCGGCTGGCCGAGCACGCCGGTGGCGCCCGGCTGCTGCTCAAACGGGAGGACCTCGCCCACACCGGCTCCCACAAGATCAACAATGTGCTCGGCCAGGCGCTGCTCACCCAGCGGATGGGCAAGCCCCGGGTGATCGCCGAGACCGGTGCGGGGCAGCACGGCGTCGCCACCGCCACCGCCTGCGCCCTGCTGGGGCTGCGGTGCGTGGTCTACATGGGCGAGCAGGACACCCGCCGGCAGGCTCTCAACGTCGCCCGGATGCGGCTGCTCGGGGCTGAGGTGGTGCCGGTTGCGATCGGCAGCGCCACCCTCAAGGACGCCATCAACGAGGCGATGCGGGACTGGGTGACCAACGTCGAGGACACCCACTACATCATCGGCAGCGTGGTCGGGCCGCACCCGTTCCCCGCGATGGTGCGCGACTTCCAGCGGGTCATCGGGGTCGAGGCCCGCGACCAGGTTCTCGGGCTCACCGGCCGACTGCCGGACGCGGTCGTGGCCTGCGTCGGCGGCGGCTCGAACTCGATGGGGATCTTCCACCCGTTCCTCGACGACCCCGGTGTCCGGCTGGTCGGCATCGAGGCCGGCGGCGAGGGCGTCGAGACCGGCCGGCACTCGGCCACGCTCACCGGTGGCGCCCCCGGCGTACTGCACGGCGCCCGCTCCTACCTGCTCCAGGACGCCGCCGGCCAGACGCTGCCGACGCACTCGATCTCCGCCGGCCTGGACTACCCCGGCGTCGGGCCGGAGCACGCCTGGCTGCGGGACAGCGGCCGAGCCGAGTACCACGCGGCCACCGACGAGGAGGCGATGCGGGCGTTCGCGCTGGTCTGCGAGACCGAGGGCATCCTGCCGGCGATCGAGACCGCGCACGCGTTCGCCGGCGCGCTGCGGCTCGGCCGGGAGCTTGGGCCGCAGGCGGTGCTGCTCGTGAGCTGCTCCGGCCGCGGCGACAAGGACGTCGACACCGCGGCCCGCTGGTTCGGGGTGGTCAGCGACGAGGAGTTGGTCGAGGCCGTGGTGGAGAAGGTCAGCGACGACGAGCCGGCCGGCGCGGGCTGGTGACCCAGCTCGGCGAGCTGTTCGCGCGCACCCGCGAGCAGGGCCGGTCCGCTCTGATCGGCTACCTGCCGGCGGGCTTCCCGTCCTACGACGGGGCGGTCGCGGCGCTGGCCGCGATGGTCGACGCCGGGGTCGACGTGGTAGAGGTCGGGCTGCCCTACTCCGACCCGCTGATGGACGGCCCGACGATCCAGGCCGCCGTAGACGTCGCGCTGGCCGCGGGCACGACCCCGGCCGAGGTGCTGCGGACGGTCTCGGCGATCGCCGCGACCGGCACGCCGGTGCTGGTCATGACCTACTGGAACCCGGTGGAGCGCTACGGCGCCGAACGGTTCGCCGCGGACCTCGCCGCGGCCGGCGGCACCGGTGTGATCACTCCGGACCTTATCCCGGACGAGGCCGGCGGCTGGCTCGCCGCCGTCGACGCCTGCGGACTCGACCCGGTGTTCCTGGTGGCGCCGTCGTCCACCGACGCGCGGATCCGCCGGGTCGCGCAGGTCAGCCGCGGGTTCGTCTACGCCGCCTCGACGATGGGTGTCACCGGCGCGCGCGGCACCGTGAGCAGCGCCGCCGCCGGCCTGGTGGCGCGGGTACGGGCGCTGACCGACGCACCGGTCGCGGTCGGGCTCGGCGTCGGCACCGGCGCGCAGGCAGCGGAGGTGGCGGCGTACGCCGACGGGGTGATCGTCGGATCGGCGTTCGTCCGGGCGCTGCTCGACGCGCCCGACCAGCGCGCCGGCGTCGCCGCGGCCGGCCGGTTGGCCGCCGAGCTGGCCGCCGGCGTCCGGTCCGGCTGACCGGCCGGCGCGGCTCGCCGGCCCGCGGCTCCAGGCCCGCGGCCCCGTCCGACCCGGCCCGCCGCGGCCGCCGACGAGGGCAGGCGAACCCGGCAGCACGCTCCGTCGTCTGAAGCGGTGGAGTGGAGCAGGGAGGGCGAGTGGTGGCGGTGGCAGCGGCCGGGCGAGCGCGGGCGGGCGCGCGCGAGGAGGCCGCCCAGGAGGTGTTCCGGGCGTACTACGCCCAGCTGGCCGGCTGGACCGCCCGCCTGGTCGGCGACCCGGAGCTCGCGCACGAGATCGCGGCCGAGGCGTTCACCCGGCTGCTGGCCCGCTGGACCACCGTCAACGAGCCCCGGCCGTGGCTGTACATGACCGCGACCAACCTGGTCCGCGACCACTGGCGCCGCCAGCAGCGGGAACGCCGGGCGTTCCAGCGCTGGCGCGCCGGCGCCGGCGACGACGCCCAGCCGGCGGTGGACCCCTCGCTCCGCGACCTCGTCGAGCGGCTGCCGGACCGGCTGCGCGCCCCGGTGCTGCTGCACTACTACGCCGACCTGCCGGTGACCGAGGTGGCCCGGGTGCTCCACCGGCCCGAAGGCACCGTGAAGCGGGCCCTCTACGACGCCCGCGCCCTGCTCCACGACGCGCTTCTCCCGGACAGCGAGGACCAGTCATGACAGGCCCGCTCGACCCGCTGGACCGGCTCCGCCAGCCGGTCGACCCGCTCGCCCCTCCGGTCGGTACGTTCGACCGGCTGCTCGACCGGGCCCGGCGCCGCCGGCGGGCCCGCACCGCGATCGCCGCGACCCTGTCCGCTGCGCTGCTCGCCGGCGGCGCCGGCCTCGCGCGCAGCATCGCCGAAGGCTCCGACGGCAACCAGCGGCTGCTGCCCCCCGCCGCCGGGGACGGCCACTCGACCGGGCCCAGCCGGCACCCGTCGGCGCCGCCGACCGCGTCGCGGCCGACCCGCACCGAGCCGCGGACCGCCGGGCCGTCGACGATGTCGCTGCCCGACGGCCCGGTCCCGGGCGGCTTCCAGCCGTACTCGGTGACCGCCGTCGCCGGCGGCCGGGTGCTCTACCTGCTCGGCGACGCCCCCTGCCCGCGGCCGGTCTGCACCTCGGTCCTGCGCTCGGTCGACGGCGGCCTGCACTGGCGCGGCGTGCCGGCGCCGGTCGCGCCGCTGCCGCCGCCGGGCGCCGCTGCCAGCGCCCCGGCGGCCTCGGTGCGCGACCTGCGCTTCGCGACCAGCAGCGACGGCTGGGCGTTCGGCGGGGCCCTGTACTCGACCCACGACGCCGGTGGTCACTGGGGCCGCGTCGACGTCGGCGGCAGCGTGCTCGACCTCGCCACCGACGGCCGGATGACCTACGCCGTCGTCGCGAGCTGCGACGCCGCCGGCCAGAGCTGCCGCGGGGCACGGCTGCGGTCCACCGCGGCCCGGCGCGACCGCTGGCAGGACGTCCCCGGTGTACGCGGCGGTGACGCCGGGGCGATCGTCCTGGTCGGCTCCAGCGGACACGTCGCCCTCGACAGCGGCGGCACCACCCTGCTGTGGTCCCTCCACCCGGGCCAGAGCTGGCGGCGGGTCACCGCGCCACCCTGCCCGACCGGGCTGGCGGCGCTGACCGGAGCCCTCACCGGCTCGCGGCTGGTGGCCGCCTGCGGTGAGGGCGCGGCCGGCTCGAGGTACCTCACGACGTATGTCTCCGACGACGACGGGGGCACCTGGACCCGCCAGCCCGGCACCGCGCTGCGATTGACGTTCGGGTGGCTCAGCCTGGCCGCGGCCACCCCCGACACGCTGCTGGCCGCCAGCGGCAGCCCGGACCTCGGCGGCCGGCTGGCCCGCAGCACCGACGGCGGGCGCAGCTGGTCGCAGCCGTCGACGCCGCAGTCGGCGACCGGCTGGCGCTACGTCGGTGCCCGTGACCCGGCCAACCTGGTCGCGCTGCCGCTGCGGCCCGACGCGGTGCTGTGGACCAGCGCGGACGCCGGCGCGACCTGGACCGCCCACCGGTTCCGCTGACCTGCGGGCGGCTACCGTGACGGCGTGCTGATCGCCTACCTCCCCAGCCCGTCGCGCGGGGTGCTGCACCTCGGGCCGCTCCCGCTCCGCGCGTACGCGCTGTGCATCATCGTCGGGGTCCTCGTGGCCGTGGCGGCCGGGGACCGTCGCTGGGTGGCCCGCGGTGGTCAGCGCGGCGTCGTCGCCGACGTCGCCACCTGGGCGGTGCCGTTCGGCCTGGTCGGCGGCCGGCTCTACCACGTCCTCACCAGCTCCGGTCTCTACTTCGGTGCCGGCCGCCGTCCGGTCGAGGCGCTCTACGTCTGGCGCGGTGGCCTGGGGATCTGGGGGGCGGTCGCGTTGGGCGGGGTGGGCGCCTGGATCGCCTGCCGCCGGCGCGGCATCCCGACCGGGGCCTTCGCGGACGCGGTCGCGCCCGGAGTCGTCGTCGCGCAGGCCATCGGCCGGCTCGGCAACTGGTTCAACCAGGAGCTCTACGGCCGGCCGACGACGCTGCCGTGGGCGCTGCGCATCGACCCGCAGCACCGACCCACAGCGACGCCGGGCATCGGGCTCTACCACCCCACGTTCCTCTACGAGCTGCTGTGGAACCTCGGGGTCGCGGCGCTGGTGGTCTGGGCCGACCGCCGGTTCCGGCTCGGCGGCGGTCGGGCGTTCGCGCTCTACGTCGCCGCCTACACCGCCGGCAGGTTCTGGATCGAGGCGCTGCGGGTCGATGACGCCCACCACATCCTCGGGCTGCGGCTCAACGACTGGGTCAGCATCCTGGTGTTCCTCGGCGCGCTGCTGTTCCTCTACCTGCGCCGGAGCAGCAGCCGCGAGGACCCCGCAGCCCTGCGGCCGGCACCGGCACCGCGTGCCGTCCCGGTTGCGGAGGAAACCGACGGGTCGCGGACGTAGGCTGATCGTCGTGACCCCACCCGACCCCGCCGGCCCGTCGGCGGTCGCTGCGTCGCCACCCCCGGGGACGGCGTACGCCGGGGGGGCGGCGTACCTGGACGACCCGGCGCGGATGGGTGCGGTCGGGCCCGGCAGCGCCGACGCCGAGATCCATCACAGCCACCGCGACGTCAGCGGCGGCTGGCTGCGGCCCGCCGTCTTCGGCGCGATGGACGGTCTGGTGTCGAACTTCGCGCTCATCTCCGGGGTCGCCGGCGCCGGCGCTGCGCAGCGAGTCGTCACGCTCACCGGGCTCGCGGGCCTGGTCGCCGGGGCGTTCTCGATGGCCACCGGGGAGTACACATCGGTGGCGTCGCAGACCGAGGTCACCCAGGCGGAGATCGCGGTCGAGAAGGCGGAGCTCCGCCGTCGGCCGGAGGCGGAGCAGGCCGAGCTCGCCGGCGTGTACATGGCCCGGGGCGTCGAGCCGAAGCTGGCCCGGGAGGTGGCCCGGCAGCTCTCCCGCGACCCGGAGACCGCCTGGCGCATCCACGCCCGGGAGGAGCTCGGGGTCGACCCGGACGCGCTGCCCTCCGCCTGGGTCGCGGCCGGATCGTCGTTCGCCGCGTTCGCCGTGGGGGCGTTCCTGCCGCTGCTGCCCTACCTGCTGGGGGCCAGCTCGCTGCTCGCCTCGCTGGTGATCAGCGCGGTGGCGCTGTTCAGCTGCGGGGCCGTGGTGTCGCGGTTCACCGGGCGGTCCTGGACCTACAGCGGCGCGCGGCAGCTGCTGCTCGGCGGGGTGGCCGCCGCCGTCACGTTCGGGGTCGGCAGCCTGATCGGCGTCGGGGCCGGCCTCGGCTGACCCGGCCTAGCGCGGCCTAGCGCCGTACCCGCCCCCCCACACGTCGCTTCTCGCATCTCGCCCCCGCACGCCGACCCGGGTCACTCGTGATCTTCTGGTGGTTGACCGACCGAGCCCGCCGTCTTGCACCAGAAGATCACTGCCGCAGGGGCAGGGCTGGGGATAACCAACGGCGGCCGGCGGCAATTCGGGCACCGTGAACGGCCATGCCACCCCGTCTTGTCGCGTTGGCCCGCCGCCAGGGCGGCGTCTTCTCCCGAGCCCAGGCGCTGGCGGCCGGCCTGAGCCGTGGCCAGATCGATGGCCGGCTGGCGCGCGGCGAGTGGGTTCTGGTCCAGCCCAGGGTGTACGTCGCCGCTGGCACCCCGCTCTCCGACCTTGCCCGCCTGTGGGCCGTGTCCCGGTCGCTGGGGGAGCCGATGGCCTTTACCGGCAACGCGGGCGCCCATCTGCTCGCGCTGCCGGCCGTCCCGCCGCTCCCAGGATCGACGTCGTCGCAGCGGTCAACCGCGACGCGCGCGGGCTGCGCGGGGTACGCGTGCGGCGGCCGACGGTGTTGCCGCCGGTCCAGCGCGTGCAAGGACTACCGGTCCTCCGCACCCCCGACGTCCTGGTCGACCTCGCGCACCGGCTGTCCGACCACCAGCTGCTCGACGTGCTGCAGGAGGCCCTCCGGTTACGGCGCTGCTCCGAGCCGGAGCTGCGGGCGGCGACCGGCCGCGGCCGGGCCGGTAGCGCGACCATCGGCCGCGCGCTCGACGTGGTCGGGGACGGCGCCGATTCGAGGTACGAACGAATCCTGGTTCGCCGCTGTGCGGCGGCTCGGCTGCCCGCGCCCACCAGGCCGTTGCTCTACGCCCCGCTCAGCGGTCACTTCTGGCGGCCGGACCTGTTCTGGGACGGCGTCGTCGTGGAGGTCGACGGCTTCTCCGCCCACTGCACGGGGGCAGCGTTTCTCGCCGACCGACGCCGGCAGAACGAACTGGTCACCGAGCTGGGTCTCATCGTGCTGCGGTACACGCCGATCGACATCCGGGACCGGCCCGATCAGGTGGTCGCGCAGATCGCCGCGGTGCTGCGCCGCCGGGCGGCCTGAGCCAGCGCCGGTCGGCTACGTCGACGATCTTCTGGTGTAGGGCCGCGACGGACCACGGTCGAGCACCAGAAGATTACTGACGCCACTAGGCGGCACCCGAGCGGCGGCGGCATCCACGTGGCGGCTGGTGCCGGCGACGGCCGCGCTGTTGTAGCCTTTGGCCCGAACCTGCGGTAGGGCCGACGTCGTCCCGATGCGCACCAGGCAGACGACGACGGGACGCCGGAATGACCGCTGCGAGCACCGAGCCGGGGCTCTACGACGGCCAGCACGAGCACGACGCGTGCGGGGTCGCGTTCGTCGCCGACCTGCGCGGGGGCCGGGACCGTTTCGTGGTGGACAGTGCGCTGACGGCCCTGCGCAGCATGGATCACCGAGGTGCCTCGGGAGCCGACCCGGCGGTCGGCGACGGTGCCGGCATCCTGGTCCGGATCCCCGACCCGTTCCTGCGGACCGTGGTCCCCTTCGACCTGCCGCCGGCCGGCCGGTACGCGGTCGGGGCCGCCTTCCTGTCGGGCGACACCGCCGCCCGCGCCGCCCAGGTGGCCGCGGTGCAGCTGATCGCGGCGGCGGAAGGGCTCACCGTGCTCGGCTGGCGGCCGGTGCCGGTCGCCCCCGATGCCGCCGGGATCGGCCAGGCCGCGCGTGATGTGATGCCGGTGTTCGAGCAGGTGTTCCTGGCCGGCACCGATCTGGCCGCCACCGATCTCCCCGGCGCCGAAGCCGCCACGTCGCTCACCCTCGAGCGGCGCGCGTTCTGCCTGCGCAAGCGGGCCGAGCACGACGCCGGCGTGTACTTCGCCTCGCTGTCCGCGCGCACGCTGGTCTACAAGGGGATGCTCACCACCGGCCAGCTCGAGCCGTTCTTCCCGGACCTGGCCGACGAGCGGTTCGGCTCGGCGCTCGCGCTGGTGCACTCGCGGTTCTCCACCAACACCTTCCCGTCCTGGCCGCTGGCGCACCCCTACCGGTACGTCGCGCACAACGGCGAGATCAACACGATCCGCGGCAACCGCAACTGGATGGCGGCGCGGGAGTCGCTGCTGCGCACCGAGCTGATCCCCGGGGAGCTGTCCCGGTTGTTCC
Source organism: Mycobacteriales bacterium (assembly GCA_038253225.1). Classification (GTDB taxonomy): domain Bacteria; phylum Actinomycetota; class Actinomycetes; order JALYNC01; family JALYNC01; genus JBBSHH01. The sequence goes on from JBBSHH010000027.1 coordinate 23,802, forward strand.
CGATCGTCAGCCCCGGAGGCAGCGACTCGGCATCCTTCGACGAGGTCCTCGAGCTGCTGCACCTCGGCGGCCGCAGCCTGCCGCACGCGGTGCTGATGATGATCCCGGAGGCGTGGGAGAACGCGACCGAGATGGACCCGGCCCGCCGGGCGTTCTACGAGTTCCACGCCTCGATGATGGAGCCGTGGGACGGGCCCGCCTGCGTGACCTTCACCGACGGCACGGTGATCGGCGCGGTGCTCGACCGCAACGGGCTGCGGCCGGCGCGGTACTCCGTCACCGACGACGGCCTGGTGGTGCTGGCCAGCGAGACCGGGGTGCTGCCGCTCGACCCGGCCGGGGTCGTGCGCAAGGGCCGGCTGCAGCCCGGCCGCATGTTCCTCGTCGACACCGCGGCCGGCCGCATCGTGGAGGACGCCGAGATCAAGGCGGAGCTGGCCGCGCAGCATCCGTACGCCGACTGGCTGCACGCCGGCCTGATGCACCTCGATGACCTGCCGGCCCGGGAACACGTCGTACCGAGCCACGAGTCCGTGCTCCGTCGCCAGCAGACCTTCGGCTACACCGAGGAGGAGCTGCGGGTCATCCTCACCCCGATGACGCGGGCCGGGGCGGAGCCGATCGGCTCGATGGGCACCGACACGCCCATTGCGGTGCTCTCGGACCGGCCGCGGCTGCTCTTCGACTACTTCACGCAGCTCTTCGCGCAGGTGACCAACCCGCCGCTGGACGCGATCCGCGAGGAGCTGGTCACCTCACTGGCGGGTACCATCGGTCCGGAGCAGAACCTGCTGGAGCCGACCGCGGCGTCCTGCCGCCAGCTCGTGCTGCCCCGCCCGGTCATCGACAACGACGAGCTCGCCAAGATCGTGGGCGTGAACACCGACGGCGACCTGCCCGGGCTCGCCGCCGTCACGATCTCCGGGCTCTACGACGTCGCCGGCGGTGGTCCGGCGCTGCGGACCGCCCTGGAGCGGGTCCGGGCCGAGGTGTCGGCGGCGGTCGAGTCGGGCGCGCACGTGGTGGTGCTCTCCGACCGGCACTCGACCGCTGAGCTCGCCCCGATCCCGTCGCTGCTGATGACCAGCGCGGTCCACCACCACCTGATCCGCACCAAGACCCGCACCCGGGTGGGGCTCGTCGTCGAGGCGGGTGACGTGCGCGAGGTGCACCACGTCGCGCTGCTCGTCGGTTTCGGGGCGGCCGCGGTCAACCCCTACCTCGCCATGGAGACCGTCGAGGACCTCATCGTCAACGGGGTGCTGACCGGGGTCGAGCCGGCCGACGGCGTCGCCAGCTACCTGAAGGCGCTGAGCAAGGGCGTGCTCAAGGTGATGTCGAAGATGGGCATCTCCACCGTCGCCTCCTACACCGGCGCGCAGGTCTTCGAGGCGATCGGGCTCGGCCCGGAGGTGATCGACGAGTACTTCACCGGCGCCACGTCGCGGCTCGGCGGGGTCGGCCTGGACGTCATCGCCGGCGAGGTCGCCGAGCGGCACGGCACCGCCTACCCCGCGGTCCCGCAGTCCCACCGCCGGCTCGGCATCGGTGGGGAGTACCAGTGGCGGCGCGAGGGCGAGCTCCACCTGTTCAACCCGGAGACGGTCTTCAAGCTCCAGCACGGCACCCGCACCAAGCGTTACGACGTCTTCCAGCAGTACACCCGCGCGGTCGACGACCAGGCCGCCCGGCTGGGCACGTTGCGCGGTCTGTTCACGCTGCGCACCGACCGGCGTCCGGCGGTGCCCCTGGCGGAGGTGGAGCCAGCCAGCGAGATCGTCCGCCGGTTCGCGACCGGGGCCATGTCCTACGGCTCGATCTCCAAGGAGGCGCACGAGACGCTCGCGATCGCGATGAACCGGCTCGGCGCGAAGTCCAACACCGGGGAGGGCGGGGAGGACGCGGACCGCTACGTCGCCGACGACAACGGCGACCTGCGCCGCTCCGCGGTCAAGCAGGTGGCCTCCGCCCGCTTCGGGGTGACCAGCGAGTACCTCGTCAACGCCGACGACCTGCA
>JBBSHH010000028.1:0-25188 GCA_038253225.1 Mycobacteriales bacterium
CGGCTCCCAGGCGACCGTCACGGTGGCGTTCACCGTCGATGACCGAACGCCCGAGCGGAGCGAGTCGACGGTCTCGGAGACGGTCGACCTGACCTACTCGATCACCGACGTCGGCGGAACCAGCACGCTGGTCATGACCAACACGTCTTTCCCTGGCAACGGCAACGCCGACATCACGCTGTCGGCGACCGAAGCGCTCATCCCGGCCGATCCTGCGGCGACGTACACCTACAACCCGGTTCTGACGACGCTCGAGTACGCGATGGACGCCGCCTGGACCCGGGACGTCAGGGCATGCGACCCCGGCCGCTTCGTGGCAGTCGACAACGCGCTCGCGTCCCTGTCACACCAGCTCGTGGACCTGCGTAACAGGCCCGACCCTCCGCCGGGACTGCTGCGAGGCCTGGCGGCATCGCTTCAGGCCTACATCGGTTCGCTCGAGAGCGTGACGGGCGGGGTCACGGGTCTCGACCGATCGGTGTCGACTGCCCTGGCGCAGGTTGCGGCGCCTCCGATGACGGTCAATGTCCAACGGCAGGAGCCCGGGAGCCTTCCGTCGTCGCTCACCGTCGGGGACGAGCCGCAAATCGCGGAACAAACTGACTGACGCAGGTACGGCTCTTCGCCATCGACTACAGCCGTTGATGGGGTGGGTCCCACCCGACTGAGCTGGTGCCTCAGGATGCCGGCGCGTAGCGCAGGTGCAGCACCCCGGTGTCGAGCGTCGCCGATGAGAGCAGCCTCAGCGGGTAGGTGCCCGCGTCCTCGAACAGCCGCTGCCGACCTGAGCCGACCGCGATCGGATGCACGAGCAGCGCAAGCTCGTCGAGCAAGCCGTTGGCGAGCAGCCAGCGCGCGGTGGTGGCGCTTCCGGACATCCCGATGTCGCCGTCCGTGCCGTCCTTGAGGGCCCGTACCGTGGCCGCCACGTCCTCCGAGATGACCGTGGCGTTCTGCCACGTCGGGTCCGTGAGCGTTGTCGACAGCACGTACTTGGGGATCGTGTTGATGAACTCGGAGAACGGTACCTCGGGACCCTGTCCGGGCCAGTACGACGACCACTCGTCGTAGAGCTTCCGCCCCATCAGGAACGCGGTGCTGGTCGACATGCCCGCACCGATGATCTCGCCCATCGCGTCGTCGAAGTAGGGGAAGTGCCACTCGTTTGGTGCCTCGACCACGCCGTCGAGAGAGACGAAGAAATTCGACACGATCCTGCCCATGGCGCAGCTCCTCGGGATGCGGTGACCGTCAGCAACGTAGACGCTGCAGGTCAGCCGGAGTCATCGCCGTGCTCGCGCCGGCCGCGGCCGAAACCGTCCCCGGCGCCTGGAGTACCGGAGTCGAAGCCGGTTGCGATCAAGCGAGCGCCTCTCGGAGGGCGTCCGCGAGGGCGGTCGCGGGCCGGCCGGTCAGCTCCTCGAGATGAGTTTCCGGCACGAAGAGGGCTCCCTGTGACAGGCCGGTGTCCGCATCGGCAATCATCGCCGCCGCGGCCGCCGGCAGGCCGACCCCAACCAGGACCTGCGCGTACTCGGCCTCGGAGGCGTTCGTGTAGTGGACGGTCTGGCTGGCCGCGTCGGAGACAACCGCTGCCAGTTCCGTCATCGTGAATGCGGCGCCGCTGAGCTCGTAGACGGCGCCTGCGGGTCCGCCAGCGATGAGGACGGCGGCTGCCGCGTCGGCGTAGTCCCGGCGTGGCGCTGCGCTGACCCGTCCGTCGCCGGCCGCACCGGTGATGCCGTGCTCGAGGTAGACCGGCAGCTGGTTGCGTAGTTCTCGGTGTACCAACTGTTGCGCAACAAGACGTACGGGACGCCGGAGCTGGCCAGGAGCTTCTCGGTGGCCCGGTGCTCCTCGGCCATGACCATCCCAGGGGTGTCGGCCCGGGTGATGCTGGTGTAAGCGACCAGGCGGACACCGGCGTTCTTTGCGGCGGTGATGACGTTGGCGTGCTGCGCGACGCGTCGGCGGACCTCGCTGCTGGAGATCAGTAGGACCCTCTCGGCGCCGTCGAGCGCCTGGCGCATCGCGGACGGTCGTTGTAATCGGCTCGTCGGACGAGGACTCCACGCGAGGCCGGCGAGCTTGCTGGTGTTCCGGCCGGTGGCGATGATCTCGTTGGGGTCAACTCCTCGGTGCAGTAGTGACCCGACGACGAGGCGGCCGAGGTGGACCGGTGGCGCCGGTGATGACGATGGACATGGTGGTTCCTCCAGAACGGGCCGAGGGCTATGGCCGTATTGACAGCAGGACCGGACCGCCCTGCTTCACTGCTGGACGTGGGACGTCACCGGGTGTCGCCGCCCTGGTAGGCGGAGATGACGATGTGCACCCGGTCGCGTAAGCCGAGTTTCGCCAGGATGCGGCCGACGTAGGTCTTGACGGTTGCCTCGGCGAGGTGGAGCTGGGCGGCGATCTCGGTGTTGTTCAGGCCTTCGGCGATGGCGTCGTAGACCTCGCGTTCCCGTCCGGTGAGTTGGTCGGCCGGTGAGGATCCGATGCGGGCGGCGGGTCCGACGGGTATCTGGTGGGGGAAGGTGTCCAGCAGACGTCGGGTCATCCTGGGGGCGATCACCGCGTCGCCGGCGATGACGCTGCGGATGGCGGCGAGCAGGTCGTCGGGCTCGACGTCTTTGAGCAGGAAGCTGCTGGCGCCGGCGCGGAGCCCGGAGAGCACGTACTCGTCGAGGTCGAACGTCGTCAGGATGATCACCCGGGAGTTGGGGTGGGCGGCGGTGATCCGGCGGGTGGCTTCGATCCCGTCCATGCGGGGCATCGGCACGTCCATCAGGACGACGTCGGGTGAGAGCTGGTCGGCCAGGGTGACGGCTGCTGCCCCCTCGCCGGCCTCGCCGACGACCTGCATGTCCGCCTGGGCGGCCAGGATGAGACGGAACCCCTGGCGAAGCAGCGGCTGATCATCGGCGAGCACGATCCGGATCGTCACGTCGACACCGTCCCGTCGGTACCGGCGGGCTGCACCAGGTCCAGCCGCACGTGCACGCGCCAACTCCGCCCAGGCTGGGGGCCGAGCTGACCGTCCCACCGAAGACAGCGGCTCGTTCGCGCATACCGGTCAGACCGTGGCCGGTGGAGGGGTCGGGGGGCGGACCCTCCTCCCTTGCCCCGTATGCCAGGAGACCGGACGGTTGCCACATCGCCGGTGAACTCGCGCCGTACCAGTGAAAAGCCGGGGCATGCCGTCGTGCGCGTCGGCCGGTGAGCGGTCAGGCTCTCCGTCGTGCCGCAGGCCCGACATGGGTGGTGTCGACCAGCGAAGCCAGTACGACGATGTTGTCGAGGTAGTGCCCGCTGGCGTGGTCGAACCGCCCCCCGCAGGTGATGAGCCGCAGGGCGGCGCGGTGGGTGTTGCCGTAGACGAGTGCCGACGGGAACCCGGTCTTGCGGTAGCGCAGCACGTTATCTACGGCGAAGACCGCGACGGAGCCGTCGACGCGGGTGACCAGCACTCGGTCCTGCGGTCGCAGGTCGACGAGTCGGAAGAACACTGACGGCCCGTTCGCCGCTGAGTCCACGTGGCCGGCTATAACGGCGGGACCGAGGGAGCCGGGAGTCGGCGAGTACCGGTACCACCCCGCTTCGTCGTAGTGCGGTCCCGGCGGGGGGGTCTCCAGGGCTCCCTGACGCGACAGGCCGAGCCTTATGAGCCGCGTCCGCACCCCGATGGCGGGTATGGCCAGCAGAACCGGCGTTGACGCGGGGAGCACAGGTCCGGTCGCTGCTCCGCCCGTCGGGGGCATGGTGGACAGGGGCCGGGTGGTGGTGGTGGCAGAGACGGTCGTGTCCACCGCTGACAATGGCGGCTCCGGTCGACGCTGGTGAGTCGCCCCGACGCCCACGCAGGTGGCGCCGGTCAGGACGAGAGCGGCGGCGGCCACCTGGGTGGCCCGGCGGCCTTGGTCGGCTGCGGTGCGGAGGGCGGTCCACATGGCGGCCGTCAGACCCTCCGCTGGACCCGCCGGCTGATCAGCGTGAGGAGTGCGGCACCCAGTAGCAGGCTGCTGCCGACTGCCAGCAACCCCGTGTGGCGCCGGTCTGCGGTCGAGCCGCCGCCGGCTTGGACCCCGCCGGAAGGGACCCGCGCCACCTGCGGCGTGCCGGCGGGCGCTCCGCCGGTACCGCTGCCCGTCGAGGTCGTCGGGCCGGTGCTGCTGGCCGGGCTGGCGCTGCTGGTCGGCGTGGGGCTGCTGGTCGGCGTGGGGCTGCTGCTCGGGCTGCTCGCTGGCGTGATGTTGGTCGTGATGCTCGTGCGGCAGGTCACGACGCTGCCGCCCGGGTTGCCGGAGCCGTTGCACTGGTTCACCAGCAGCGGGATCGCGGAGCTGATCCTGAACGGCGGCCCCACGGTGCAGGCGACAGTCCCGCCGCCGCCGTTGCCGGAGCCATTGCACTGGGTGACGGTGGCCCCGGTGGTGTTGGCCGGAAAGGGGAGGCAGTTCACGACGCCACCGCCGCCAGTGCCGGATCCAACACACTGGTTGACGGTGCCGGCGCTCACCGGCTCCGCACCCGGCGTGTCGGCGCTGATGTTGTTGGTGATGCTCACCGTGCAGGTGATCGGGTGCGCGGCGTCGTTATCCGAGCCGTTGCACTGGTCCACCCTGGTCACCAGAGATGCGGAGCTGGTGGTGAACGTGCCGTTGCCGGGGGCGCATGGGTCGAGGGCACACTGCCGGGTCAGGGTGGTGGTGGAGCGACGAGTCGCCCCGCTGATGGTGTTGACGATGGTCACCGTGCATGTCATCGACGTCGTCGCACCCATGGGGCCAGGCCCTTGTCCGTTGCACTGCGCGACGGCCTCGTTAGCAGCCAGGGCGGCGGGCACCAGCACCGTGCCTCCGAGGCACAGGGCGCCGAACGCGGCCAGGATCAGGACCGCAGCGCGCCACGCGGATCGCCGGCCGGCGGCAAGATGGGAAGGGATCGGGTGTTCATGGGGGCACGGCCTTCGGTGAAGTGACGTCCCAAGCCCGATAGGGCAACTGGGCACGCGTGAGGGGGAGCACGGTACCATCTGTAACTAGTCGGCTACAGGAAGCTTCCGCTTGAGTGGGCCCTCGTCGCCGACTGCCCCGGGCGGTGTAACAACTGGACCACTGGTGCGTACTGCGCGCAGTACTGCCGCGTCGTCGACACCAGTCACTCGAAGACGCCAGCGTCTACTCACCGACTCGCTGCTCTCGCACCTGTCCTACGAGGAACGCGAGCTCGTTGAACCGCTTGCGCGACTGAGCCTCTACTGACGCTTGTGTCTGTCCGCCCGGCCGCGCCAGCCCGGGGGAAGGCCGGTGGCAGCGGCATGACCCGGCTCCGCTTCCTGCCGTTGGCGCTGTTGCCGGATCGGCGTCCACGATGGAGGCATGGCCATCGCCGAAACGACGACATCCACCCCGGTGGGCATCACCCGCGCGGTCAGCCCCCGCCTGGCGGCTGGCGAGCGCAGCCGCCTCGGCTCGGAGCCGATCGACATCGACCTCGCCGTCCGGCAGCACGCCGGCTACGAAGCGGCGCTGCGGGCCGGCGGCTACCGGGTGGTGCGTGCGACGGCCGCGCCCGACCGGCCGGACGCGGTCTTCATCGAGGACACGGCCGTGGTCCTCGACGAGGTCGCGGTCCTGACCCGGCCCGGTGCCGCCACCAGGCGGTCCGAGGTCGACGACGTCGAGCCACTGCTCTCGGCGTACCGGCCGGTGGTGCGGCTCGGGGAGCCGGCCCGGGTCGACGGCGGCGACGTGCTGGTGTTGGGCCGCCGGCTCTACGTCGGTGCCTCCGCCCGCACCGACGCGGCCGGCGCCGCCGCGCTGGCGGCGGCGGTCGCGACCTACGGCTACGACGTCGTGGTGGTGCCGGTGCGGGGTGCGCTGCACCTCAAGACCGCCGCCGGCCGGGTGGCGGGCTCCACCGTGCTGGTGAACGCCGCCTGGGTGGATCCGGCTGGCTTTCTCGGGGCGGACACCATCGTCGTGCCGGCCGAGGAGCCGTTCGCCGCGAACGTCGTGTCGCTGCCGGGGGCCTTGCTGCTGCCGGCCGGCAACCCGCGCACCGCCGAGTTGCTGCGCGGCCGCGGCTACCCGGTGCGGGAGCTCGACATCTCCGAGCTGCAGAAGGCGGAGGCGGGGCTGAGCTGCCTGAGCCTGCTGGTGGGCTGAGCGTCGTCCCGGCCCTGCCACGTCGGCCGGTCAGCTGCGCCGGCGACCCCAGGCGTGCGCCGCGTTGACCGCGGCGATGCCCGCCCAGACGACCATCAGCCCCGGCAGGTGGGTGACACCTGCGGCAATCGCGGTGATCGGGATGCCGGTACCGAGGGACACGATCCCCAGGACCAGCGCTCCGTCCGGACCGCCGCCGGCCGGCCGGCCGGCCGCCGCCGGCTGGTCGAGCCGCTGCGTCAGCCGGGCGTCGACCCGGTCGGCGATCGAGCGGTCCATCCGGTCGAGGAAGGAGTCCAGCACCGCGTCCTCGTACTGCGGGCCGAGTTCGCGACGGGCGGCCACGGCGGCCTCCAGGTCGTGCCGGGACGGCTCGGCGGCGGACACGGTCCGAAGTGTAGGGGCGTCGGTCGGCCGTGGCGGACTCAGCCGTCGGTGCGGACGTCGTCGGCGTCGACGATCGTGTAGGCGTAGCCCTGCTCGGCGAGGAACCGCTGCCGGTGCGCGGCGTACTCCTGGTCGAGGGTGTCGCGGGCGACGACCGTGTAGAAGCGGGCCGAGCCGCCGGCCGCCTTCGGGCGCAGGATCCGGCCGAGCCGCTGCGCCTCCTCCTGCCGCGAGCCGAACGTCCCGGACACCTGGATCGCCACCGATGCCTCCGGCAGGTCTATCGAGAAGTTCGCCACCTTCGACACGACGAGGCGGGTGAGCTCGCCGCGGCGGAACTCCTCGTAGAGCCGCTCCCGTTCGGAGTTCTTGGTCGCGCCGGTGATCACCGGCGCGTCCAGCAGCTCGCCGAGCCGGTCGAGCTGGTCGAGGTAGGCGCCGATGACCAGGGTGCGCTCGCCGCGGTGCCGCTCGACCAGCCGCTGCACCACCCGCGACTTGGTCATCGTGGTGGCGCCGACGCGGTAGCGGTCCTCGGCCTCGGCGGTGGCGTACTCCAGCCGCTCGGCGTCGGTGAGCGTGACCCGCACCTCGACGCAGTCGGCGGGGGCGATGTAGCCCTGCGCCTCGATGTCCTTCCATGGCACGTCGTAGCGCTTCGGGCCGATGAGGGAGAACACGTCGCCCTCCCGGCCGTCCTCGCGCACCAGCGTGGCGGTCAGCCCGAGCCGACGACGGCTCTGGATGTCGGCGGTGAACCGGAACACCGGCGCCGGCAGCAGATGCACCTCGTCGTAGATGATCAGTCCCCAGTCGCGGGCGTCGAAAAGGTCGAGGTGGATGAACGCGCCCTTCTTGCGGGTCGTCATCACCTGGTACGTCGCGATCGTGACCGGCCGGATCTCCTTGCGCTCGCCGGAGTACTCGCCGATCTCGTCCTCGGTCAGCGAGGTCCGCTTGAGCAGCTCGCTCTTCCACTGCCGGGCCGAGACCGTGTTGGTGACGAGGATCAGCGTGGTGGCCTGCGCCTGGGCCATCGCGGCCGCGCCGACGATCGTCTTGCCGGCGCCGCAGGGCAGTACGACGACGCCGGAGCCGCCGGCCCAGAAGCCGGTGACCGCGTCCTGCTGGTAGCCGCGCAGCGACCAGCCGGTCTGCTCGAGCGCGACCGCGTGCGCCTCGCCGTCGACGTAGCCGGCCAGGTCCTCCGCCGGCCAGCCGACCTTGAGCAGCGCCGACTTGAGGTGGCCGCGCTCCGAGGGGTGCACGACGACCGTTTCGGCGTCGAGCCGGTTGCCGAGCATCGGCGCGACCTTGCGGGAGCGCAGGATCTCCTCGAGCACCGCCCGGTCCACCGAACGCAGCACCAGACCGTGCACGGGGGAGTTCACCAGTTGCAGCCGGCCGTAGCGGGACATCGTCTCGGCGACGTCGACCAGCAGGGCGTGCGGCACCGGGTAGCGGCTGTAGCGCAGCAGCGTGTCGATGACCTGCTCGGCGTCGTGGCCGGCGGCACGCGCGTTCCACAGCCCGAGCGGGGTCACCCGGTAGGTGTGCACGTGCTCCGGAGCCCGCTCGAGCTCGGCGAAGGGGGCCACCGCCTGCCGGCACTCCGCCGCCAACGGGTGATCGACCTCGAGCAGCAGCGTTTTGTCGGACTGCACGATCAGCGGCCCGTCACTCACCTGACACGTCCTCTCGCACGCGAGCGCCATTGCCGACGGGCACCGGCGGTCCCCGGCATTGTCAACCGTCGAGCGCCGAGGTGACTTCCGGCTCGCCGGCCTGGCCGGCCTCGTCGGGGTCGGCGTCGATCTCGGCCACCCCGGTGATGCGGTGCAGCGCGAAGGTGCGGGTCTGCTCGTGCCGGCTGTCGTATCCGACGACGTAGCCGCCCTCCACCGAGGTCGGCTGGATCACCCGGCTGCTCGCCGAGCCCTGGGCGTTCACGTAGCCGATCCACACCGGCCGACCGTCTCGGGCCGCCGCCCGCAGGGTGGTCAGCGTCGCCGACGACCCGGTGCGGGGCAGCGCGCCCGCCGGCACCGGCCGGCGGACCGCGGCGCTGGCGCGGTCCCCGGCGCGCAGCGCCCGGACGGCGGCGCGCAGCAGCTCCGGCCGGGGCGCCGGCGGCAGCCCCCGGCGTGGTGGCGCCGCCCGGTCCGCGGCCCGGCGGCGGGCCGGTCGGGTCAGCACCACCTCACCCTCCAGTGACTCCTGCACCGGGGCGAAACCGGCCGCCCGCAGGACCGCGAGCACCTGCGGGGTCGCGGCGACCGCGGCCAGCACGGTCGGGGCCAGCCGGCGCAGCCGCAGCGCCGTCGTGCGTCGGGACGCCAGCACCTCGGCCAGCAGCGCCTCGTCGTCGCAGCGCAGGTACGCCGACGCGGTGCCCACCCGGATCCGGCCGTGCCGGCGTGCGACGTCCTCGACGAGGTAGCTCAGCGGCTGGGGCACCGGGGTGCGTGATCGCGTGCGCAGCAGGTCGCTGATGTCCGCGGCCGAGTAGCCTGCGTCCAGCCCGCGCCGGACCGAGGTCTCGGTGAACCGGTAGACGGTGGCCCCGCCGGTGGACTCGACGCTGGCCACGGCGCCCAGGGCCGCCGCCAGCTCCGGCTCCAGCGGTCCGGGGGCGACCGCGGTCAGGTCGGCCTGAAGCAGCACGTGGTCCAGCGGGGCGGGCAGCAGCGGGCGCAGCGCCACGGCCGCGGCGGCCGGGTCGCCGGCGGCCAGCAGCCGACCGGGCTCGGCCAACGCCCCGAGCCCGGTCAGGCCGAGCTCCTCCGCCTCGGTGAGCATCGACCCCACGGCCAGGTCCCGCTCCGGCCCCGCGCCCCGCGGCGCCCGCCAGCTCAGCAGCGCGGCCACGCCGGTCGGGGTCGCCCGACGGCCGGTCGGAACCTCGCCGAGCAGGCGGAGCACGGCCGCGCGCAGCGTCGGGGCGGCCGGACGGTCCAGGTCGCGGCTGAGCGCGGGGAACGGGCGGTCCCGGTCGTCCCGCGAACCCACCAGCCCGGGCAACCGGGGCATGGTGAGCCACGCCTCGGCCAGCACGACCCACCGTTGCGCGGGCGCGCCGGCCCGCCACCTGTCGTACGCCGGCGTGGGCAGCCAGCCGGCCTCCGGGTCGGAGCCGGGCGCCAGCAGGCCGGCGGCGTAGGCCGTCTCGAGGACCAGCGCGACCTCCGGTTCCGTCAGGTCGAGCAGGGCGGCGGTCCGGCGCAGCTCGCGGACCCCCAACCCGCCGGACCGCAGCTCCGGCGGCGGCTGGTCGCCCCAGGCCTCGAGTAGCTGCCCGACCAGCGCGACGAACCGGGTGGCGGCACCGCCGGCGGTGCTCCCGACGCTGCGGGCCCGCACCGGCTCGGTGCCGGGCTCCGGCGGACTCAGGTCCAGGTCGGGGAACGGCCGTCCCCCGCGCAGCGCCAGCCCGACCTCGCGCGGTAGCACGACGGTGTCGTCGGGCCGGCCGACGAGCAGCCCGCGGCCGAGCAGGCGACGAGCCGGTGGGTCGCGGGGGTCGAGCCGGATCGGGCCGGCGGCGCCGTTGAGCAGACCGACCGGGACGCCGGAGTTGAGCGCGTCCAACACCTGGCGCTCGTCGGCCGGCAGCTCGACCAGCAGGTCCCGGAGGGCACCCGGGTCGGCGAGGTACGCCGCGACCCTGGCCAGCCCGCGCAACGGGTCCGGCTCGGCCGGTAGCCCCCACGCGGCCAGCAGCGGAGCCAGCCGGCCCGCTCCGACGCCGAGCAGCGCGTCGGCCACCGGTGGCCCCAGACCGGCCGGGAACCGGGCCAGGTCCCGGATCACCGCGGGGAGCTGCAGGTCGTCGTCGGACCCCCAGAGCAGCGCGATGCGGCGAAGCCGGTCGACCGCCGAGGACACGGTGGCCGCCGGGGCGCCGAGCAGCTCGGCGAGCGCGGTCACCGACGCCGGGGCCGGCAGCAGGGTCACCGCCTCCAGCACCGTCAGCACCCGCTGGTCCAGCCCGTCCAGCGCCCGCACGGTGGAGGCGTGCGAGGCGGCCCGCGCCGCCAGCGCCGCCAGGTCGCCCGGCACCGGGGCGGTCAGGTCCGGGCGCTGCGCCAACAGCTCGGCGAGTTCCTCGTCGCTGCGGTCGCGGAGATCGTCCGTCAGCGTCCGGGGCCGGGTCACCGCCTCACGGTAGTGAGCCGGTCCGCCGGCCGCGCGCGCACCGCGAGACCCGAAACCGACCCCACGGTCGGCGGCCACCCCCGGACAACTGTCATGAGGCTGCGGTCGGTCATGCCGCCGACGTGGTGCAGTCTTTGCCGGCTCGTGGTGACAGACCGGACATAACCGGCGAAGATCGTCCCCACGGCCCGACCGGGTCGGTGCGTCTCTCTCGACAGGAGACCCCTGTGCGTCGATCGCTTCCGTTCCTGGCCGCCGCCCTGCTCGCCGCCGGCCTGGCCACCCCGGCCGTCGCGGCCGGCACGCCCGCCACCCGGCCGGCCGTCCCGGCGCTGTCGCGGGCGTGCGGCGCTCCGGCGCACGGCTACGCGTCCTGCCTCGCGGTCCGCAACAACCTGCGCAGCAGCCGATCGGCGAGCCCGAACGCCACCGGCGCACCGGCCGGGTACGGGCCGGCGGATCTGCAGGCGGCGTACAACCTGCCGTCCAGCACCGCCGGGGCCGGGCAGACCGTCGCGATCGTCGACGCGTACGACGACCCGACCGCCGAGAGCGACCTGGGGGTCTACCGCTCGACGTACGGGCTGTCGTCGTGCACGACGGCGAACGGCTGCTTCCGCAAGGTCAACCAGAACGGCGGCACCAGCTACCCGGCGAAGAACGGCGGCTGGGCCCAGGAGATCTCCCTCGACCTCGACATGGCCTCCGCGATCTGCCCGAACTGCCACCTCCTGCTGGTGGAGGCGAGCAGCTCGAGCTTCGCGAACCTCGGCGCGGCGGTGAACACCGCGGCCGCGATGGGCGCCCAGGCGATCAGTAACAGCTACGGCGGCTCGGACGCCTCCGACGCCTCCTACGGCCAGTACTACAACCACCCGGGGCATGCGATCACGGTGTCCTCCGGCGACAACGGCTACGGCGTCGAGTACCCGGCGTCCTCGCAGTACGTCACCGCGGTCGGCGGCACCCACCTCACCCGAGCCAGCAATACCCGTGGCTGGGCCGAGTCGGTGTGGTCCGGCGCCGGCAGCGGCTGCTCGGCGTACAACGCCAAGCCGTCGTGGCAGACCGACGGCGGCTGCAGCAAGCGGACCGTCGCGGACGTCTCCGCGGTCGCCGACCCCAACACGGGGGTGGCGGTCTACGACAGCATCCGCTACCAGGGCACCTCCGGCTGGCTGGTCTTCGGCGGCACCTCGGTCTCCGCTCCGATCATCGCCGGCGTCTACGCGCTCGCTGGCAACGGCGGGTCCGTGACCTACGGCTCCTACCCGTACAGCCACACGGCGTCGCTGTTCGACGTGACCAGCGGCAGCAACGGCACCTGCAGCACCGCCTACCTCTGCACCGGCACCACCGGCTACGACGGCCCGACCGGGCTCGGTACCCCCAACGGGACCGGCGGCTTCTGAGCCGCCGGGCCCGGCGCCCGGCACGGAGTCGGCCGACGGGTCAGCCGGACTTGACCCAGCCTTTACCCCCGAGAGCCTTCACGGCGGGGCTCGTCCGCTCCTACCGTCAGCCCGGCAGCATGCTGCCCCGGCGGTCCCCATCGGAGCGGACCGCCGTCTCGTCACTCCGAACGGAGACGCATGGCACGCTCCGCCCGGGTGCTCACCGCCGTTGTCGCCGGCTCCCTCGCCGCCGCTCCGCTGGTCGCACTCCTCCCGCACGCACAGGCCAAGGGCTTCGACCTGCGGCACATGCCCAAGATCCAGCACCGGCTGCTGTCCGGGCCGCTGGCCGCCGTGGTCGACGCGGCCGCCGGTGACGACCGCAACAGCGGCGACGGCTTCAGCCCGCGGCCGCCGGCGTACTACCCGACCGACACCACCGGCTGCACCCGCAACTTCGGCACCAACATCAAGGTCAACCAGAACTGCCAGAACCTCACCGACCCGGACCTGCAGGGCCGCGCGCAGGCGCAGAACGAGACCTCGATCGCGCAGGACGGGCTGCACCCCCAGAACCTGGTGGCCAGCTACAACGACTACCGGCGCGGTGACGGCAACTGCTACACGGCGTACTCCAAGGACGGCGGCCACAACTGGGCCGACGTGACCGTGCCGATGAGCTTCACCCGCGGCACTGCGTTCAACGCCACCGCCCGGCAGTACTGGCAGGGTGGCGGCGACACCTCGGTCGCCTGGGACACCAAGGGCAACGCCTACCTGTCCTGCCAGGTGTTCAACCGCGGCGCCGCGGTCTCCTCCAACCCGGACCTGTCCAGCGCGTTCTACGTGTTCCGCTCGACCCACAACGCCGGCGCCTCGTGGAACTTCCCGGGCCGGCCGGTGGCGGAGAGCAACGACACCGCGGGCGCCGGCCTGGCGTTCGAGGACAAGCAGCTGCTGACCGTCGACAACCACAAGGGCAGCCCCTACCAGGACCGGGTGTACGTCAGCTACACCGAGTTCACCCCGGACGGCACCGCCTACATCTACGACTCGTACTCCAAGGACTACGGCGAGACGTTCAGTAAGCGGGTGCTGGTCAGCCGCAACAGCTCGATGTGCGGCAACACCTACGGCTTGCCGACGCCCAAGGGCAAGTGCAACGAGAACCAGTTCTCGCAGCCGTTCACCGGCGCCGACGGGTCTCTCTACATCACTTGGGACAACTACAACAACGCGGTCAGCGGCAACGAGAACCGCAACCAGATCCTGATGGCGAAGTCCACCGACGGCGGCCAGTCGTTCGGCGCGCCGGTGCGGGTCGGCTACTACTACGACCTGCCCGACTGCGCGACGTACCAGGGCGGCCAGGACCTCGGCCGGGCCTGCGTGCCGGAGAAGGCGGCGACCACCAACTCGATCTTCCGGGCGACGAACTACTCCTCCGGCGCGGTGAACCCGACGAACGCGAAGCAGGTCGTGATCACGTTCGGCTCCTACCTCAACCGGCACTCCAACGAGTCCAACGGCTGCAAGCCGGTGGGCTTCAGCTCGACCACCGGGCAGGACCTCTACACCGGGGTCAAGCGGGCCGGCGCCTGTAACAACGACATCCTGGTCAGCGTCTCCAACGACGGTGGGCGCACCTTCACCGGCACCACGACCGACCCGCGCCGGCTGCAGTCCGCGACGATGGGGGCCGGCCAGGCGACGACCGACCAGTTCTGGCAGTGGGCGACGTTCAGCAACGACGGGCGGTTCGCCACCAGCTACTTCGACCGCCAGTACGGCAACGACGAGCGGACCGGGTTCTCCGACGTCACGCTGTCGGTGACCCGCGGGCTCGCGGCGTACGGCTCCAGCCGGGTGACGACGTCGAGCATGCCGCCGCCCAGCCAGTTCGGCGGGCTGTTCTACGGCGACTACACCGGTCTGACCGGTACGAACGGCACGTTCTACCCGCTGTGGTCCGACACCCGCAACGACGAGTTGTTCCTCTGCCCGGGTACCGGGCAGCCGGGATCACCGCCGCTGGTCTGCCGGGGCGCCGGGATCGTGGCGAAGTTCGCCAACGACCAGAACGCCTTCACCCGGGCGATGAGCTCACCGGTCGGGTAGCCGGCCGGCACCGACGCAGCACGAGCGAGGGGCCCCCGGTCGGGGGCCCCTCGCCGCGTTCCGCGCCGCCGTCCGCGGTCCGTCGGCACGTAGGCTGGCGGCCGTGACGCCCCTGACCGTCGGCTTCGACCTCGACATGACGCTGATCGACTCCCGGCCGGGGGTCGCGGCGAGCATGCAGGCGCTGAGCCGCCGGCTCGGGGTGCGGATCGACGCCGAGGTGGTCACCGGCCGGCTGGGGCCGCCGCTCGAGCAGGAGCTGGCGCACTGGCTGCCCGCGGCCGACGTCCCGGCCGGGGTCGAGACCTATCGAGAGATCTACGCCGAGCTCGGTCCGGCCGGGGTCACGCAGTTGCCGGGGGCGGCCGACGCGCTGGCCGCCGTCCGCCGGCAGGGTGGCCGCAGCGTCGTCGTCACAGCGAAGCGCGGCGATTTTGCCGTTGCCTGCCTCGCCGCGGCCGGGCTCGCACCCGACGCGGTGGTCGGCAACGTGTGGGGCGCGGCGAAGGGGCCGGGACTGCTGTCACACGGGGCGAGTGTCTACGTGGGGGACCACCCCTACGACGTGGCGGCGGCCCGTGCCGCTGGCGCGACGGCGGTAGGCGTGGCCACCGGCGGCACCAGCGCGGCGGCGCTGCGGGCGGCCGGCAGCGACGTCGTGCTGGCGGACCTGACCGCCTTCCCGGCCTGGCTGGACGGGCACCTGCTGCCGGCCCGGCTGGCCGCGCTCGGCGACCGGCTGCGCTCGCTCGGCTCGGTGCTGGTCGCGTTCTCCGGCGGCGCGGACTCCGCGTTCCTGCTGGCCGCGGCGGTGCGGGCGCTCGGACCCGCCGCGGTGGTGGCCGCGACGGCGCTCAGTCCGAGCCTGCCCGGGGCAGAGCTGACCCGGGCGGCCGAGCTGGCCGCCGCGCTGGGGGTCCGCCACCTCACCCCCGGCACCGAGGAGATGGCCCGGGCGGGCTACCGGGACAACGCCGGTGACCGCTGCTACTTCTGCAAGGCGGAGCTGCTCGACGTGCTCGGCCCGCTCGCCGCGGAGCTCGGGATCGCCGCGGTGGCGACCGGCACCAACGCCGACGACGCGGCCGCCGGTTTCCGGCCCGGCATCCGGGCGGCGGCCGAGCGGGGCGCGCTCACCCCGCTCCGCGACGCCGGCCTCACCAAGGCCCAGGTCCGCGCGGCCAGCCGGGACTGGTCGCTGCCGACCTGGGACAAGCCGGCGGCGGCCTGCCTGTCCAGCCGGGTGGCCTACGGCGTCGCGATCACCAGCGCCTCGCTCGCCCGGGTCGACCGGGCCGAGGTCGCGATCCGCTCCGCGCTCGCCGCGGCCGGGCTCCCGGTCGGCAACGTCCGGGTCCGTGACCTCGGCGGCGACCGGGCCCGGGTCGAGGTGGACCCGCCGCTGGTCCCGACGGTGCGGCAACGACCCGAGCTGCTCGCCGGCATCGACGGCTTCGCCACGGTCGAACTCGACTCCCGCGGGTTCCGGTCCGGCTCGATGAACGAGCTGCTGGCCGAGCCGGCCCGCTACCGCTGAGGGCGCGACCGGGATGCTCGGCTGCGACGGAGCGGCCGGTGCGCAAACGGCGTTGGGCCGGGGCCGCCGGACGGCTAGCCTAGAGGGCCGACCGGGCGGCTCCGGTCCGCTCCCGACACGTCCCCGTCAGCTCCGACGTCGAACGAGGTTCCCGTGCCAACCGGCAAGGTCAAGTGGTACGACACCGACAAGGGCTTCGGCTTCCTGTCCCGGGACGATGGCGGCGACGTCTACGTCCACTCCTCGGCGCTGCCCGGCGGCACCGCGACGCTCAAGCCCGGCGCCCGGGTGGAGTTCGGGGTGGCCGAGGGGCGGCGGGGTGAGCAGGCGCTCTCGGTGCGGGTGCTGGACCCGCTGCCCAGCGTGGCGGCGGCGGCGAACGCGGCCGCAAGGGCACCGCGGCGCTCCACCGACGACCTGCAGGCGATGGTCGAGGACGTCATCAAGCTGCTGGACGAGGTGGTGCAGCGGGACCTGCGCCGCGGCCGGCAGCCCGAGCGCCGGCATTCCCGCCGGCTGGCCGAGCTGCTGCACGCGGTCGCCCGGGAGCTGGAGGTCTGACCCGGCTCAGGTCGCCCGGGCGCGCCGGACGCCGGCCTGGGTCCGGTGCAGCCCGCGCACGGTCAGAACCGTGCTGGTGAGCAGCCCCGCGGTCGCGAACCCCAGCCCGAGACCGCCGCGCAGCGGGAGCACGATGCCGACCAGTCCGCCCAACACCCACGAGAGTTGAAGCACGCTCTCGGACCGGGCGAACGCCGAGCTGCGCACCTGCTCCGGCACGTCGCGCTGGATCAGCGCATCCAGCCCGAGCTTGCTCACCGCCTGGGCCAGCCCGGTGACGACCGCGACCGCCATCACGGTGCCGAGCTCGAATCGGGCGGTGGCGACCGCGCAGGTGACCGCCGCGGCGGCGACACTGGCGAGTACCAGCGCCTCTGGCTGGCGCGCGGGGAGCCGGTCCCCGAGGGCCGTTCCCACCAGCCCACCGACCGCCGCCGCTCCGATGACCAGGCCCAGCGTCAGGTTCGGGTTGGAGCCGCCGAGGTCAGCGGCCCGGATGAGGAACGCGAGGAACATCGTCAGGAACCCGTTGAGCGCCCGCAGCGCGACGGCCGCGCCCAGCGCGGTCGTCACGCTGGGGCCTAGCCCGCGCTGGAGCCGCTCCCACAGCGGGCCGCGGACGGACGACCGCAGCGGTAGCTCGCCGGCGCTCGAGTCGACGTGGGCCGGCAGCCAGAAGGCCAGGAAGCTGCCGGCGATGAACACCGCCGCCGCGACGCGCAGCGTCCACGCCGGGCCGACCAGCGCGGTCAACCCTGCGCCGGCGCTGCCGGCCAGCGTCGCGAGGATCAACCCGGCCAGCGTCACCCGGGCGTTCGCCCGGACCAGCGCGATCGTCGGCGGGGTGAGCCGGGGGACCATGGCACTGCGGCTCACGCCGTAGGCCTTGGTGAGGATCAGCACGCCGAACGCGGCGGGGTAGAGCGTCGCCGGGTTGCTGGTGACCAGCGCCCGAGCCATCGCCCAGGCGAGCAGCCCCCGCCCGAGCAGGGTCAGCGCCAACGCCAGCCGCCGGCCGCGGCGGACCCGGTCCAGCGCGGGGCCGATCACCGGCGCCAGCCCCGCGAACGGCGCCATCGTCAGCAGCAGGTAGAGCGCGACCTTGGTGCGGGCCTGACCGACCGGTACGCCGAAGAACAGCGTGCCGGCCAGCGACACCGCCACCAGCGCGTCCCCGGCGCTCGAGACCGCGTGCAGCCCGATCAGCTGCGACAGGCCCGTCTCGCCGGCACCGTGCGCGCGCGCCGCCGCCCGCACCCGGCCGGCGGCTGCCCGCGAGCCGCCGGCCGCCGCGCGTGACACCGACGCGGCCCGGGACCGCGCGGAGGAGCTCACCGGTTCAGTGTTCTCCCTGCCGCCGACATGCGGGACACTGTTCGCCGTGCCGACCGCTACCCGCCACCGCGCCCCCACCCCCGACGCGGCCTGCGCCGAGGCCGTCGAGCTCGCGCAGGCCGCCGCGGTCGAGGAAGCTGGGCACCCGGTCGGGGAGCATCTCGGGGTGGCCGCCGACGCGGAGCGGGTCGTGACGCACTTCTTCGACGCGCGGGAGCCGGCGTACCTGGGCTGGCGTTGGGCGGTCACCGTCGCGCGGGCCTCGCGGGCCCGGCTGGTCACCGTCGACGAGGTGGTGCTGCTGCCCGGGGACGGCGCGCTGCTGGCCCCGGACTGGCTGCCCTGGAGCGAGCGGTTGCGCCCCGGCGACCTCGGCGTCGGGGACCTGCTCGTCACCTCCGCCGACGACGAACGGCTGGCCCCGGCGTACGCCGCCGGCGACGACCCCGACGAGGAGGCGGTCGCCTTCGAGCTCGGCCGCGGCCGGGTCCGGGTGCTCTCCCTCGACGGTCGCGACGAGGCGGCCGAGCGCTGGTACGACGGGGACCGCGGTCCGCTGGCCCCGATCGCCAAGGCCGCGCCGGCGCCCTGCGCAACCTGCGCGTTCCTCGTCCCGCTGGCCGGCCCGCTGGGCCGGGCGTTCGGGGTCTGCGGGAACGAGTACGCCCCGGACGACGCGATGGTCGTCTCCACCGACCACGGGTGCGGTGGGCACTCGGAGGCGATCGTCGTGAACCTCGCGGAGCCGGCCCGCGCGATCGTGGACGACTACGCCTTTGAGGTGCTGGCACCCGCCGCCGACACCGGTGCCGGCGCCGGCGCCGAGACCGACGCGGGTCCCGGCGACTCGGTCGCGGACGACGAGTCCGGCGAGGCGTTGGGACACAGCTGAGCGACGCCGCCGCGACGGACCCGTTCGGGACCGCCGAGCTGCGTTCGCGGGTGCTCGACTCCTGGCGTCGCTCGCCGGCGCGGTTCCGGGAGGACGCCAACGCCGAGGAGGACCTGGCGCTCGGCGGCTACCGGAATCGCCTCGTCGTCGAGCTCGCCACGAACGCCGCGGACGCCGCCACCCGGGCCGGTGTCGCCGGCCGGCTGCTGCTGCGGTGCACCGGGCGCGCCCTGCTCGCGGCGAACATCGGTGCCGGGCTGGACGCGGCCGGGGTCGAGGCGCTGTCGACCCTGCGCGCCTCGGCGAAGCGGGACGGGGACACCGTCGGCCGGTTCGGCGTCGGGTTCGCCGCCGTGCTCGCCGTCACCGACACCCCGGCCGTGCTCTCCACCACCACCACGGGCGCCGGCGGCGGCACCGGCGTGCAGTGGTCGCGGTCCCGGACCGCCGAGCTGGTGCGCGACTCGACGTCGCTGCAGGACGAGCTGGCCCGGCGCAGCGGCCGGGTCCCGGTGCTGCGGCTGCCCTTTCCGGCCGCCGGCGAGGTGCCGACCGGTTACGACACCGTGGTCAGCCTGCCGCTGCGGGACGAGGCCGCCGCGACCGCGGTGCGGGCACTGCTGGCCGAGCTCGACCCGACGCTGCTGCTCGCGTTGCCCGCACTGGCCGAGATCGTGGTCGAGCAGGACAGCGCCCGTCGGCGGCTCGCCGCCCGCCCAGTTGGGGCGGCGGGCGGCCCGCGCGCGGAGGTCGTCGTCACCGACGACGACCGGACGAGCCGGTGGCTGCTGCGCCGGGCCGGGGGGTCGCTCCCGGCCGGGCTGGTGCCGCAGCTGCTGGCGGACCGCCCGACCGAGGAGCGTGGCCGGCGGTCCTGGTCGCTGACCTGGGCGGTGCCGCTGGACGCGGCCGGCGAACCGGCCCCGCTGCCCGCCGGGGTCCCCGCCGTCGTCCGCGCCCCCACCCCCACCGAGGAGCCGCTGGACCTGCCCGCCGTGCTCATCGCCGACCTGCCGCTCGAACCGGACCGCCGACGGGTGCCAACCGGACCGTTGCGCGACCACGTCCTCGCCCAGGCCGCCCGCGCGTACGGCGATCTGCTCCGCGACCTGCCGCCGACCCGGCGAGTGCTGCCGCTGCTGCCCAGCGGGCTGGCCGCCGGGGAGCTCGACGCGGTGCTGCGCCGGGAGATCGCCGCGGTGCTCGCCGGCGTCCCGTTCCTGCCGGCCGCCGCCGACCCGGGGGTCCGGCTGCGGCCGCCGGACGCGGTCGCGCTCGACCTCGGTGCCCCGGCGGTGCAGGTGCTGGCCGCGGTGCTGCCGGGGCTGCTGCCGGCCGGCTGGTCCGGCCCGGCGCTGACCGGTCTCGGCGTCCGGTCGGTGTCGCTCGCCGAGCTGGTCGAGCTCCTCGGCGGGCTCGACCGGGAGCCGGCGTGGTGGCGATCGCTGTACCGGGCGCTGGACGGCTCCGTCGGCCCCGGGCCGGCCGCCGACGCTCTGTACGGGCTGCCGGTGCCGCTCGCCGACGGCCGGCTCGTCGTCGGCCCGCGGGGCCTGCTGCTACCGACCGCGCAGCTGCCGACGGGCGCGGTGGCCGGCCTCGGGCTGCGGCTGGTGCACCCCGACGCGGTCGACCCGCTGCTGAGCCGGCTCGGCGCGGTCGACGCCTCGGCCCGGGTGCTGCTCGACCAGCCCGCGGTCCGGGCCGCGATCGCGGCGTCCTACGAGGAGGAGGATCCCCAACCGGTCGCCGCCGCGGTGCTGGCGCTGGTGCGGGCCGCGGACCTGCTGCCCGGCGAGCGGCCGGAGCTGGCCGAGCTGGCGCTGCCCGGTGCCGACGGGGAGTGGTACCCGGCCGGCGAGCTGCTGCTGCCCGGCGGCAGGCTGGCCGGGGTGGTCGCCGCGGACGCGCCGTTCGGGTTTGCGGCACCGGCGCTCGTCGCCGAGTGGGGCGCCACCGTGCTGACAGCGGTAGGGGTGCTCGCCAGCTTCGCGGTGCTGCTCGCGGTCGACGTCCCGCTCGAACCGCTGCACGACCTGGACCGGGAGGCGGAGTGGCTGGCGGCCGTCACGGCCCGCCTCCCGACCGGCGACCTGCCGCCGGTCGTCACCGAGCTGGTGGCGGTGCGCGACCTGGAGCTGGTGGCGCCGGAGAAGTGGCCCGCCGCGCTGGCGCTGCTCGCCGAGCCGCCGCTGCGGGCCGCGGTGACCGAGCCGGCGTTGGTCCGCCTCGGCGACGACCGGCGGGTCGCGGTGCCGTCCTACACCCGCTGGTGGCTCGCCACCTCGCCGGTCCTCGACGGGCGGCGGCCGGCCGACCTGCGGCTGGTCGGCGGCGAACCGCTGCTCGCCGGGCTGTACGACGACGCGCCGGCCGGCGACGAGACGTGGCTGCGGGCGCTGGGAGTGGTGACCGGCCTCGACGACGTGGAGCCGGCGGAGCTGCTGGAGCGGCTCGCCGACCCGACCCGGCCGGTGCCGCGGGGGGCGGTCCCGGCGTTGCACGCCCGGCTGGCGGCGACCGGCGTCCCGGCGGCGCCGGCCCGGGTGCGGGCCGTGCGCGCCGGCCGGCTCGTCGTGGTACCCGCCGCCGAGGCGGTCGTCGTCGACGCCCCGGACCTGTTGCCGCTGCTCGGTGATCGCGCGGTGGCGCCAGCGCCGCTGGGCGCGGCCGACGCGGTCGCCGACCTGCTCGACCTGCCGCTGGCCGGCGAGCTGGCCGACTACCCGCTCCGATCGACCGGGCGCCGGCGGGCCGTCCCCGCCGTGGTCCGGACGCTGCTGCCGGGGGCGCCGGCGTGGTACGTCGCGCACCCGACGCTGCTGGTCGACGACGCCGACGGGCGGTCCGTCGCGGTGCCGTGGCGCGTCGTCGCCGGGGTGCCCCACGCCACCCCGGCCGGGCTGGGACGGGCGCTGGCGTGGACCGCCGGCCGGTGGGGCCTCCGGGACGCCGTCGACGCGGTCCTGCGCGACCCGGCCGCGCTCGCCACGGTGCTGGCCGAGGCCGACCTGGAGGACTGGTGAGGCCCGGCGGTCAGGTCAGCGGCGGCGGGAGGTCCGGGGCGGCGTCGCTGCCGAGCGCGCGCCCAGCCCGCCGCCGCCGGCAGTAGCGGATCCCGAACAGGCCGACGGCGATACCGGCGGCGCAGGTCCAGAGCCACCACAGCCGGCCGTCGTCGGCGAGCCGTCCCGTGAAGGGCAGCAGCGCCAGCAGGGCCAACGCCCACAGCGCGGTCCCCGCCACGACCACCGGGACGTCGTCGGTCTCCAGCGGCGGCGGGTCCGGTCGTCGCGGCGGCCACGGCACGCCCGCACGCTACCGCCGCCGGTCCCCCGGTCCGCGCTGCGGGTCTGGCACCCTTCCGGCGTACCCCGCGGGCCGGCCGAGAGGAACCAGCATGAGCACCGCGACCACCACAGCGCCGCCGACCACCGGCCTCGACCGGTACTTCCGCATCTCCGAGCGCGGCTCGACCGTGCAGCGGGAGGTGCGGGGCGGCTTCGCGACGTTCTTCACGATGGCCTACATCATCGTGCTGAACCCGATCATCCTCTCCGGCGCGAAGGACGTGACCGGCCGCTCGCTGAGTTTCGCGGCGGTGACCACCTCCACCGCGCTGGTCGCGGCGGTGATGACGGTGCTGATGGGCGTCGTCGGGCGGTACCCGTTCGCGCTCGCCGCCGGGCTGGGCCTCAACGGGGTGGTGGCCTTCCAGCTCGCCGGGCAGATGTCCTGGCCGGCCGCGATGGGCGTGGTCGTGCTCGAGGGTCTCGCGATCACTCTGCTGGTCGTCACCGGCCTGCGGCAACGGGTCATCGACGCGATCCCGCTGGCGCTGAAGCAGTCGATCAGCGTCGGCATCGGGCTGTTCATCGCGTTCATCGGCTTCGTCGACGCCGGCTTCGTGCGGCGTACGGCGACCGGGCCGGTGCCGGTCGAGCTGGGCCTCGGCGGCCGGCTGCAGGGCTGGCCGACGGTGGTGTTCGCGGTGGGTCTGTTGCTCACCGCCGTCCTGGTCGCCCGGCGGGTGCGGGGCGGCATCCTCATCTCGATCATCGTGACGACGATCGTCGCGATCGTGCTCAACGCGGTGGTCGACGTTCCGCCCTCCCTCGGCGGCAAGAACCCCAAGGGCTGGGGACTCAACGTGCCGAAGCTGCCGCACAAGCTCGCTGCCAGCCCGGACTTCTCGCTGCTCGGACACTTCAGCCTCGACGGTTCGTTCGTCCGGGTCGGGGTGGTGACCACGCTGCTGCTGGTGTTCACGCTGATGCTGGCCGACTTCTTCGACACGATGGGCACGGTGGTCGGCGTCGGCAGCGAGGCCGGCCTGCTCGACCGGGACGGCCGGCTGCCGGGGGTCGGGAACGTACTGTTCGTCGACTCGGTCGCCGCCGTGGCGGGTGGTGCGGCGTCCTGCTCGTCGAACACCACCTACATCGAGTCAGCCGCCGGGGTGGGGGAGGGCGCCCGGACCGGGCTGGCCTCGGTCGTCACCGGCGCGCTGTTCGTGCTCGCCATCTTCCTAGCGCCGCTGGTCGAGGTGGTTCCCTACGAGGCGGCGTCCCCCGTGCTGGTCGTCGTCGGCTTCCTGCTGATGACCCAGGTGAAGCACATCCCGTGGGACGACTACGACATCGCCCTGCCCGCGTTCCTGACCATCGTGCTGATGCCGTTCACCTACTCGATCACCAACGGGATCGGCGCCGGCTTCGTCGCCTACGTCGTGATCCAGGCGGTGCGCGGGCGGGCCCGGCTGGTCAGCCCGCTGCTGTGGGGCATCGCGGTCCTGTTCGTCGTCTACTTCGCGATCGAGCCGATCGAGCGGGCCCTCGGGGTGCGTTGACCGTGACGGCCCCGACGTGGGCCGGGTGATCGGTAGCGGGTCAGCCGCGATGCGCGCGGCGTACTCGCTATGGATCACCTCCGGCGTGGGGGCCGTGGGGGCCGTGGGACGGGGGGCGGCGCCGGGAATTAGTTAGCCGGGCTCAGCATTAGGGTTGGCGAGATGCCGACGATGACCGCCGCCGATGTGGCCCTGTCCAGTGCGCTGCGCATCTCGGTGATGCGGCTGGCCCGGCGGATGCGATCCGCCCGGGCCGACACCGCGCTCACCCTCACCCAGCTGGCCACGCTGGCCACCCTGGAGCGGCACGGGTCGCTCTCCCCGGGTGAGCTCGCCGAGCACGAACGGGTACAGCCGCCGTCGATGAGCCGGGTGGTCGCGGTCCTCGAGGGCCGCGAACTGATCCGCCGCAGCCCGCACCCCAGCGACCGGCGGCAGGCGCTCGTGTCGATCAGCGCGGCCGGCCGGGCGCTGCTCGAGGAGGACCGCCGTCGTCGCGACGAATGGCTCTCCCAGCAGCTGGCCACCCTGCCGCCGGCCGACCTGTCGCTGCTGCGCGCGGCCGCCCCGCTGCTGGAACGGCTGGGGTCGGCGTGAGTCCGGCGTTCCGGTCGCTGCGGGTCCGCAACTACCGCCTGTTCGCCTCCGGCCAGGTCGTCTCCCTCACCGGGACCTGGATGCAGCGGGTGGCTCAGGACTGGCTGGTGCTCACGCTGCCGGGCGGCAGCGGTACGGCGCTCGGCATCACGACCGGGCTGCAGTTCCTGCCGATGCTGCTCTTCGGTCTCTACGGCGGTGTGCTGGCGGACCGCTACCCCAAGCGCCAGCTGCTGATCGGCACCCAGGTGGCCATGGGGGGGCTGGCCCTGCTGCTCGGTGTGCTCGACATCACCGGGGTGGTCCGGCTCTGGCAGGTGTACGTGCTGGCGTTCGGCCTGGGTCTCGCGAGCGTCATCGACACCCCGACCCGGCAGGCGTTCGTCACCGAGATGGTCGGCCCCGCCGAGGTCCCGAACGCCGTCAGCCTGAACAGCGCCACGTTCAACGCGGGTCGCATCGTCGGACCCGCGGTGGCGGGTCTGCTCATCAACCTGATCGGTACCGGCCCGGTGTTCCTGCTCAACGGGGTGTCCTTCCTCGCCGTCATCGCCGGCCTGCGGTTGATGCGCGACGACGAGCTGCACCCGGCCGGCCGGGTGCCCCGACAGCCCGGCCAGCTGCGGGAGGGCCTGCGCTACGTCCGTCAACGGCCGGAGATCCTGTGGCCGATCGTGCTCATCGCGGTCGTCGGCACGTTCGGGTTGAACTTCCAGATCACCACCGCTCTGCTGGCCAAGCAGGTCTTCCACCGCGGCGCCGGTGCCTACGGCCTGCTCGGCACGGCGCTGGCCACCGGCTCGTTGATAGGCGCGCTCCTGGCCGCTCGCCGGGAGCGGCCCCGGCAGCGGCTGATGCTCGCGGCGGCGTTCGTCTTCGGGGTGCTCGAGGTCGGCGTCGGGCTGATGCCGACGTACGCCGGCGTGCTCCTGCTGCTGCTGCCCACCGGCGCCGCGGTGCTCACGTTCACCACCGCCGCCAACGCCGCCGTCCAGCTCGCCTCGTCGGCGAGCATGCGCGGCCGGGTGATGGCGCTCTATGTGCTGGTGTTCCTCGGCGGCACCCCGATCGGCGCGCCGCTGATCGGCTGGTTGGCGCAGCTCTACGGCCCGCGCTACAGCCTGCTGGTCGGCGGGGCGGTCTCCGCGCTCGCGGCGGTGGCCGTGACCTGGCGGCTGGCCAGGGCCGAG
>JBBSHH010000029.1:0-25060 GCA_038253225.1 Mycobacteriales bacterium
CCGCCCCCGCCCCCCTTTTTCTTCGGCGCTCCCCCCCCCCCGGGGCCCAACCCCCCTGGCGCACCCCCCCCCGCGGGCGCCCCGCCGGGGGCCCCCCGCCACGTCCGTCCGGCGCGGCCGCAGGCCCGGCGGCGCCCCGGCCGTGCTGCTGCTGGCCGGGGTGCTGATCGCGACCGCGGCGGTGCAGGCGCGCGAACGCGCCCCCGGCGTCGCCCGGACCCGAGCGGCGCTGTTGTCCGAGGTGCAGCAGCGGGCGGCGGCCACCGACCGGCTGGTCCGGTCGGTCCAGCAGCTGCGGGTCGACACCGGCCGGCTGCGGGACGGCGCGCTGACCGCCACCAGCGAGGGAACTGTCGTCGTCCACCGGTTGGGCGAGCTCGAGCTGGTCACCGGTGGGGTGCCGGTAGTCGGGCCCGGGATCCGGGTGCGCGTCGACGACGCGCCGACCCCATCCCCCGACCCGCTGGACACCGACCCGCGCGACACCGGGCAGGTGAGCCGGGTGCTCGACCGAGACCTGCAGGAGCTGGTGAACGCGCTGTGGGCCGCCGGCGCCGACGCGGTCGCGGTCAACGGTCAGCGGCTGACGGCCACCAGCGCGATCCGCTCCGCGGGGGACGCGATCCTCGTCGATTTCCGGCCGCTGACGCCGCCGTACACGCTGACCGCGATCGGCGACCCGGGCAGCCTCGAGGCCCGGTTCTCCGACAGCCGGGCAGCGGCCCGGCTGCGGACCTACGGTTCCGTCTATGGCCTGCGCTTCTCGGTCGGGTCGGCCGGCCGGCTCCGGCTGCCCGCCGCCGCCGCCCTCGCGCTGCGCTACGCCCGCCCGGCGGCGGCCCACCCGTGATCGCCGTCCTCGCGCTGGCGCTGGGCGTCGCGCTCGGGCTGGTGCTCAAGCCGACCGTGCCGGATGCGCTCTCGCCGTACCTGCCGATCGCGGTCGTCGCCGCCCTCGACGCGCTGTTCGGCGGGGTCCGTGCCTACCTCGACCGGATCTTCGACGACCGGGTGTTCGTCATCTCCTTCGTCGCCAACATCCTCGTCGCCGCGCTGGTGGTCTTCCTCGGCGACCAGATCGGCGTCGGTGCCCAGCTCTCGACCGGGGTCGTGGTCGTGCTCGGGATCAGGATCTTCTCCAACGCCGCCGCGATCCGCCGAAAGATCTTCTCGGCGTGACCGGGGATCCCGCGGGCACGGACTGGCGGCAGGTCCGCCGGCTGCTACGGCCGCGGGCGACCCGGGTGCAGGCCGTCGTGGCGACGCTGTGCGTGTTGCTCGGCTTCGGGCTGGTGGTGCAGGTCCGCAGCACCGGGCGGGACTCCGGGCTGCGCTCGGCCCGGCAGGAGGACCTGATCCGGATCCTCGACGACCTCACCGCCCGCAGCGACCGGCTGCGGCGCGAGGTCGACACGCTGGCCGCCACCCGGGCGCGGTTGTCCAGCGGGACGGACAGCAGCCGCACCGCGGTGACCGAGGCGCAGCGCCGAGCCCAGACGTTGGGGGTGCTGGCCGGCACCGTACCGGCGACCGGCACCGGGATCCGGCTCACGGTCATCGACCCGCAGGGCGCCATCCGCGCCGAGGTCCTCCTCGATGCGCTGGAGGAGCTCCGGGACGCCGGCGCGGAGGCGGTGCAGCTGGGTTCGGTTCGGGTCGTCGCGGCGACGTACCTCCTCGACGCCCCGGCCGGCGGGATCGTCGTGGACGCGACAGTGCTACGCCCGCCCTACCGCTTCACGGTGCTCGGCGACCCGCGGACCCTCGCCGCGGCCCTGGCGATTCCTGGCGGGGTGACCGACACGGTGGGCTTACGGGCCGGTGCATCGGTGGTCGTGGAGCAGTCGGGGCGGCTCACGGTGACCGCCTTGCGACCGCTCACGAGGCCTCGTTACGCTCGGCCGGCCCCGGGCGGGGGCTGAGCACGGCGAGTCGCCAGCGAGTCGCAGCCGACCGTTCGTCCGATCGACCCGAGAGGCGCCGGTGTACCCCGAGGACCTGAAGTACACGGCCGAGCACGAATGGCTTCGGCAGAGCGGTGATTCGGTGCGGATCGGCATCACCTCCTTCGCGCAGGAGGCGCTCGGCGACATCGTCTACGTCGACCTCCCCGCCGCCGGCACCGACATCCAGGCCGGCCAGAGCCTCGGCGAGGTGGAGTCGACGAAGAGCGTCTCGGACGTCTACGCCCCGATTGCCGGCATCGTCACCGCCCGCAACGACGCGCTCGAAACCCGGCCCGAGCTGATCAACGTCGACCCGTACGGCGACGGCTGGATCCTCGAGATCCGGCCGGCGGACGTCGATGCGCTGGCGGGGCTGCTCGACGCCGCGGCCTACCGGAAGCTGGTCGAGAGCTCCTGATCCCGCGTCCAACCCTGCAGGTGTGCTCGACCGTGACGGTTGGTGCCGGTCGGTGTGCCGCTTCGGCCGGCAGAACGGCTGTCGGCCGCCGGCCGCCGGTTGACCACGCCCGCGGGCCCCAACTAGGTTTGATCGACCGTCAATCCCGGGTCGAGGACTCTGGGGCCCGTGAGCGACAGGAGGCGACGTCGGCGTGGCCACCGTTTTCTGCACGCAGTGCGGGCAACAGAACCCGGAGAACAGCCGCTTCTGCGCCCGCTGTGGCGAACCACTGACGCGGCCCGGGGGACCCCGTCCGACCGAGCGCTCCGACGAGACCTCCACCATCTCGCTGGCGCGGATCGACGGTGTGGAGGCGGACCGGCTCGACGAGGACCCCGCCGGTGGTGACGCCGGCGTCGAGGGCCTGCCGGCCGGCTCCGCCATGCTGGTCGTCAAACGGGGGCCGAACGCCGGCAGCCGCTTCCTGCTCGACAAGGACGTCACGACCGCCGGCCGCCACCCGGAGAGCGACATCTTCCTCGACGACGTGACGGTCTCCCGGCGGCACGCCGACTTCGTCCGCCACGGCGACACCTTCCACGTCCGCGACGTCGGCAGCCTCAACGGGACCTACCTCAACCGCGAGCGGATCGACGAGGCCGTGCTCGGCGGCGGGGACGAGGTGCAGGTGGGCAAGTTCCGGCTGGTGTTCCTCACCGGCGGCGGCTGATCCCGGCGGTGCCAGCCCGCGCGTACATGAGCATCGGCGAGGTGCTCGGGCAGCTGCGGCCCGAGTTCCCGGACATCACGATCTCGAAGATCCGCTTTCTCGAGGCCGAGGGCCTGCTCGAGCCGCAGCGCAGCGCCGCTGGGTACCGCAAGTTCAGCCGCGACGACGTGGGCCGGCTGCGCTACGTTCTCTCGACGCAGCGCGACCAGTACCTGCCGCTGCGGGTCATCCGGGCGCACCTGGAGGCGCTCGACCGGGGCCTCGAGCCGCCGGCGTCGCCGGGTGGCGAGCCGCGGGTGCCCGCGGAGCTCGGCCTCGCGGACGGGCTGCCCGGACCGGCGGCGTTCGAACGCGACCTCAGCGAGGTCCGGCTGTCCCGGGCCGAGCTGCGCGACGCGGCCGGGCTCGACGACGTCCAGCTCGGCCAGCTGGAGCAGTTCGGCCTGCTCGCCCCGCGCCCGGGGAGCAGCCACTACGACGGCGATGCCCTCGTCACCGCCCGGACCGTGGCCGAGTTGGCCCGGTTCGGGCTCGAAGCCCGGCATCTGCGGGCGTTCAAGTCGGCCGCTGACCGCGAGATCGGGCTGTTCGAGCAGGTGGTCAGCCCGCTGGCGCGCCAACGTGACCCGGAGGCCCGAGCCCGGGCCGAGCAGGTGGTCCGCGAACTCGCCGCGCTCTCGGTCCGGCTGCACGCCACGCTGGTGCGGACTGGGCTGCGGGCCGGACTCTCCCGCTGAGGCCTGCTCCCGGCGGCGGCGCGCGCCGTGGCCCGACCCGGCCGCGGCCGGTCGAGCGCCGCGAGGTCCCGGTGTACGGTCGGATCAGGAAGCGGTTGAGTCCCCAGGAGCACGGTTGTGAACGAGCTGAGCGTGGTCGGCGTTCGCGTCGAGCTGCCGTCCCAGCAGCCGATCGTGCTGCTCAAGGAGGTCGGCGGGGACCGCTACCTGCCGATCTGGATCGGGGCGGTCGAGGCGACCGCTATCGCTTTCGCCCAGCAGGGCGTGGTGCCGCCGCGACCGATGACCCATGACCTGCTCAAGGACGTGCTCGGTGCGTTGAACGCCCGGCTGACCGCCGTGCACATCACCGAGCTACGCGACAGCGTCTTCTACGCCGACCTGGTCTTCGCCGACGGCGTCCGGGTCAGCGCCCGGCCCTCGGACGCGATCGCGCTGGCGATGCGGGCCGGGACGATGATCTACGCCGACGAGGCGGTGCTGGCCGACGCCGGGATCGCGATCCCGCCGGACGAGCAGGAGAACGAGGTGGAGAAGTTCCGCGAGTTCCTCGACACGATCTCACCCGAGGACTTCGAGGCGGGAACCTGAACATCCGCTGTATCTGTGCCTCTACTACACCTCGAGGCTTGCGACGCGCCCAGGGAGGGCGTTGACGAGGGGCGGCGCGGTCCATAGCGTCGCGCCGGAGCACGGTTCGGCGGCCCCGGGGGACACCGGCGCCGCGTGCGGTCCCTGAACGGAGGCCCGAGGTGGCGCGAGGCGCTGACGCGACCGGCGGCGGCCGCAGCGACGACGGCACGCCGGGCCCCGGCGGTCGACCGGTGGCCGAGCAGGGGCTGCTGTTTCCCGACCAGAACCCGGCTCCGCCTGCCGGCACCGGCTACCGCGGGCCGACCGCCTGCTCGGCCGCCGGGATCACCTACCGGCAGCTGGACTACTGGGCCCGCACGGCTCTCGTCGAGCCCAGCATCCGGCCGGCGGCCGGATCGGGGACGCAGCGGCTCTACTCGTTCCGCGACATCCTCGTCCTCAAGGTCGTCAAGCGGCTGCTGGACACCGGCGTGTCGTTGCAGAACATCCGCAGCGCCGTGGAGCACCTGCGCGAACACGGCGTCGAGGACCTCGCCGGCATCACGCTGATGAGCGACGGCGCCACCGTCTACGAGTGCACGTCGCCCGACGAGGTGGTCGACCTCGTCCAGGGCGGCCAGGGCGTGTTCGGCATCGCGGTGGGCCGGGTGGTGCGCGAGGTCGAAGGGTCGCTGGCGACGCTGCCCGGCGAGCGGGCCGGCGCCGCGGACGGGGACACCGTTCTGGCGCCCCCGACGACCGACGAGCTGGCCGGTCGGCGACAGCGGCGCACCCCGGCCTGAGCCGACATCCCGAGGCACACTTCATCGCCGCGCCGTTCTGACAGCGGCGGGCGCCGCTGGTAGCGTCGATGCCGCTGACAACCCTGTGCGGGAGAGCCCCCCGCTGCCAGCGTGGGGCGCCGAAGGAGCAACCCTCCCCGGAATCTCTCAGGCCACCCGACCGCACGGGCGAGGCAACTCTGGAAAGCAGGAGCCGGCGGTCCTCCGGCGTGCTCTTCACCGACGGTGCAAGCCGTGGCGGACGCCGCGGTGAAGCTCTCAGGTCGCATGACAGAGGGGGAGGCGCGCCGCCGCCCGTCCCGGGCTGCCCTCCAGGAGGCCCTCATGCCCGACCGTCCGACCCTCGCGGAGCGCTTCACCTCGGCTCCCTTCGCCGACCGGCACATCGGTCCGAGCAGCGACGAGCAGTCCAAGATGCTCGCGCTGGTCGGCTTCGGCTCGATCGACGAGCTCGTCGACGCCGCCGTGCCCGCAGTCATCCGGGAGCCCGCGGCCCTGTCGCTGCCACCGGCGGCCAGCGAGCAGCAGGTCCTCGCCGAGCTGCGGGCACTCGCCGGCCGCAACCGCCGGTACACCTCCATGATCGGGATGGGCTACGCGGACACCGTCACACCGCCGGTGATCCGCCGGAACGTGCTGGAGAGCCCGGCCTGGTACACCGCCTACACGCCGTACCAGCCCGAGATCTCGCAGGGTCGGCTCGAGGCGCTGCTGAACTTCCAGACGATGGTCGGCGACCTCACCGCGCTCCCGGTCGCGAACGCCTCCCTGCTCGACGAGGGCACCGCCGCCGCCGAGGCGATGGCGATGTGCCGCCGGGCCGGGCGTGGCGCCGGCGCGTTCGTCGTCGACGCCGACGTCCATCCGCAGACGTTGTCGGTGCTGCGCACCCGGGCCGAGCCGGTCGGGATCGACATCGTCGTCGCCGACCTCGAGGTCGGCCTCCCCGACGGCGAGATCTTCGGTGTGCTGGCCCAGTACCCCGGCTCGACCGGCGGAGTCCGCGACCTCACCGCGACGGTGGCGGCGGCGCACGAGCGGGGCGCCCTGGTCGCGGTCGCGACCGACCTGCTCGCGCTGACGGTGCTGCGGCCGCCGGGGGAGTACGGCGCGGACATCGCGGTCGGCTCCGCCCAGCGCTTCGGCGTACCGCTGGGCTTCGGCGGTCCGCACGCCGGGTTCATCGCCGTCCGGGACAACCTCGCCCGGTCGCTGCCCGGTCGGCTGGTCGGCGTCTCGGTCGACGCCGACGGGGCACCGGCGTACCGGCTGGCGCTGCAGACCCGGGAGCAGCACATCCGGCGGGAGCGGGCGACCAGCAACATCTGCACAGCCCAGGTGCTGCTCGCGGTGATGGCCAGCATGTACGCCGTCTACCACGGCCCGGACGGGCTGCGCGGCATCGCCAGCCGGGTGCACCGGTGCGCGGCGATCCTCGCCGGCGGCCTGCGGGACGGCGGCGTCGACCTGGTGCGGGCGGCGTTCTTCGACACGGTCTGCGCCCGGGTCCCGGGGCGGGCCGACGAGGTGCTGACGGCCGCCGCGGAGCGGGGCGTCAACCTGCGCCGCGTCGATGCCCACACCGTCGGCGTCAGCTGTGACGAGGTGACCGAACCGGAGCACCTGCGGGCCGTCTGGGCGGCCTTCGGGGTGGCCGGCGACCCGGAGCTCCTGGACCGGACCACCCCGGACGCACTGCCCGCCGAGGTGCTGCGGGAGAGCGCGTATCTGACCCACCCGGTGTTCGCGGAGTACCGGTCGGAGACCGCGATGCTGCGGTACCTGCGCCGGCTCGCCGACCGCGACATCGCCCTCGACCGGTCGATGATCCCGCTCGGCTCCTGCACGATGAAGCTCAACGGCACGGTGGAGATGGAGCCGGTGAGCTGGCCGGAGTTCGCCGGCATCCACCCGTTCGCCCCGCTCGACCAGGCCGCCGGCTACCTGGAGCTGATCGGGCAGCTGGAGACCTGGCTCGCCGAGATCACCGGGTACGACGCGATCTCGCTGCAGCCCAACGCCGGCTCGCAGGGGGAGTTCGCCGGCCTGCTCGCGATCCGGGCCTGGCACCGCAGCCGCGCCGACGGCGGCCGCGACATCTGTCTGATCCCGTCCTCCGCGCACGGCACGAACGCGGCCAGCGCCGTGCTGGCCGGGCTCCGGGTGGTCGTGGTGGCCTGCGACGCGCAGGGCAACGTCGACCTCGACGACCTGCACGACAAGATCGACCGGCATCGCGCCGAGCTGGCCGCGCTCATGGTCACCTACCCCTCGACCCACGGCGTCTTCGAGGCGCAGATCAGCGAGGTGTGCGCGGCGGTCCATGACGCCGGTGGCCAGGTCTACGTCGACGGCGCCAACCTCAACGCGCTCGTCGGGCTGGCCCGCCCAGGTCGGTTCGGCGCGGACGTCTCCCACCTCAACCTGCACAAGACGTTCTGCATCCCGCACGGCGGCGGCGGCCCGGGGGTGGGACCGGTCGGCGTACGGGCGCACCTGGCGAAGTTCCTGCCCGGGTCGCCACTCGCGCCGGCCGCGGAGGCGACCGGAGTGGGCGCGGTCGCGTCCGCGCCGTGGGGGTCGGCCGGGATCCTGCCGATCTCGTGGGCGTACCTGCGCCTGATGGGACCCGACGGTCTTCGCCGCGCCACCGAGGCGGCGATCCTGTCCGCGAACTACGTCGCCCGCCGGCTCACCCCGCACTACCCGGTGCTCTACACCGGCCGGGGCGGCCTGGTCGCGCACGAGTGCATCGTCGACCTGCGCGCGATCACCAAGGAGACCGGGGTGACCGTCGAGGACGTCGCCAAACGCCTCATCGACTACGGTTTCCATGCTCCGACGATGTCTTTCCCGGTGGCCGGCACGCTGATGATCGAGCCGACCGAGTCGGAGAACCTGGGCGAGCTCGACCGGTTCTGCCGAGCGATGATCGCGATCCGAGCGGAGATCGCCCAGGTCGCCGGCGGCGCGTGGGACCGGGTCGACAACCCGCTGAAGGGCGCCCCGCACACCGCGTCGATGCTGGCGGGGGACTGGTCGGTGGGCTACGACCGGGCGGTGGCGGCGTACCCGGCGGGCGGCTCCCGGGCGGTAAAGTACTGGCCGCCGGTGCGACGGATCGACGGCGCGTACGGCGACCGCAACCTTGTCTGCAGCTGCCCGCCGCCGGAGGCCTACCAGGGCTAGGCGCAGGCCGGGCTAGGCGGCGCGGACCCGGTAGGTCGGCCGGTGCGGTGCGATGATCCGGCCGTCGGGGAGCAGTTCGCCGGTGTCGTCGAACATGACGACACCGTTGCAGAGCAGGCTCCATCCTTGCTCCGGGTGGCTCGCGACCACGCGCGCTGCCTCCCGGTCGGATGCCTCCGGTGAGGGACAGGGGCGCAGGTGCCGGCACATGAGGGTGCCTCCGGTTCGGATCGGTCCGGGTCGCAGAAACCGCATCGTGCGGTCTCCGTCATCTCCAGTGTCGAACCGCCCGGTTCCCGCCACATCGCCCAGGTGGCCCCCGTAGGTGGACCCGGTTGGAAGGCTCACCCGGCGACCACGTCGCCGCATCCGGCTGGCCCGAACGGAGCAGTCGGGCGCGCACCGGCATCCCCTATCTGCGACCGTCCTCGGCCGGCATCAGCACCCACAGCGCCAGGTAGAGCAGCAGCTGCGGGCCGGGCAGCAGACAGGACAGCACGAACAGCAGCCGGACCACGCCGGTGGTCAGTCCGAACCGGCGCGCCAGCCCGGAGCACACCCCGGCGATCCACCGGTCCCCGGTGGGGCGGACCAGTCCGGAGCGGGCCGCGCCACGGTGAACGTCGTCGAACATCGGCTACACCTCCCGGCCGGGACTCTACGGTCCCGGCGCCCGACGCCGGCAGGGGCGAGCTTCGGTGCGGGACCCCCGCGGCTACCGGAAGAGGGCGATCTTGCGGGCCGGGTAGCTCGTGCCGTTGACGGTGACGCTGTTGAACACCCCACCCGCCCACAGCTCGCCGAGCAGCTTGCGGACGACCCAGACCCCGTAGTAGTAGGGCGGAAAGCGCACGCCCATCGCCGGCTGCCACGACGTGTCGAGCGCCCCGTTGCCGTAGGCCACCGCCATGATGTGGTCGAGCGGGTGTTGGAAGTGCCCGCCGAGGTAGACGGTGCCGCCGTCGACGGTGAGGGTCTGCACGTCGCCGCTCGGGTAGGTGCTCCAAACCCGGCTGCCGTCGAGGTTGTAGCGGTACGCCGCGTTCGTGTGACCATCCTGCGCCGCGAACACCGCGTCGGCG
Source organism: Mycobacteriales bacterium (assembly GCA_038253225.1). GTDB lineage: Bacteria > Actinomycetota > Actinomycetes > JALYNC01 > JALYNC01 > JBBSHH01. The sequence goes on from JBBSHH010000029.1 coordinate 9,461, forward strand.
GTCACGGCGAGGTCGCCGATGCCCTGCAGCGGGTCGTTCGCGGTCGCGTCGACGGTGGCGTTGAACCCCTCGTCGACCGCCCCGGTCGTCGCGTCGACCGCGACCACCGACCGGTGCGGGGAGCCGCCGACCGAGTCGAAGTGACCACCGAGGTAGAGCCGCGGACCGGCGGCGGCGAGGCTCCACACCTTGGGCGTGCCGGCCGCGTCGGTCATCGCCGGGAACGCGAACCCGGCCAGCGGCGCGCCGGTCGCGAGATCCAGCGCCCGGACCGTGCTGCCGCCGGCGTACAGCGTCGACCCGCCGATCGCCAGCGACCGCAACGGGCTGCCGGTGCCCGGGTAGCGCAGCCGGGTCCCGGCTGCATCGAACACCGCGAGGTGCCCGGGCCCCGCCCCGTCCACGGTCCGGAACGAACCGCCGACGAAGAGTCGGCTGCCGTCGGTGGTCAACGCCCGGATCGTGCCGTCGAAAACGTGACTGGTGAACGGCACCGGCACCCCGTCCGCGTCCAACGCCGCGAGGTCTTTCACGGCGAGCTTTCCCCCAGTGGCCGGGTCGACCAGCGCGGTGAAGTCGCCGCCGATGTAGACCGTCGACCCGATGGCGGTCACGGTGAACACCGACGCGCAGTTCGCGTGCGGCTGGGACGGGCCGCAGGACTGGTAGGGCCCCCAGGACCCGGTCACCGGCACCGCGCCGACCGTAGCCGCGCCGGCCGGGGCACCGCTGAGCAGCAGGACGCCGGCCGCGACCGCGGCACCCACCGACACCATCCGAGGGCCAACCCGCACCGGAACTCCTTCACGGTCGTCACGTCACTGCGACACGACCGTCGCACGGGCCCCGGCTCGGTTTCCGGTGGCCGCGCGAAGTTGGGCCGGTGGCCGCGCGAAGATGGGCCGGCTGCCGCCCGTGGTTGAGCCGGGCGGGGGAGAGCCCCCGAACAGGCAGCTCGAACGCCTGACTTGACATAATGTACATTATCGGCGCATCGGCCGGCTTCCGAGGCCGATCGGCACGCCGACGCCGCTCGACCGGCGGAACTCAGTCGGCCGGCGGCCGTCGGCGTACCGCGAGGACGTCGCCCGCCGCCCCGGCTGCCGAGCAGAGCGCCAACAGCAGCCCGCGGCCGCGCGCCACCCGGCCCTGCCGCACCGCCGCGGTGAGGAACACCGCATCACCGGCGTCGCAGCCGGCCTGGATGGCCAAGAAACGGCGGAGCTGCCGCGGTTCGGACCGCAACAGCAGCGTGCCGATACCCAGCGCCAGCTCCCGGGTCCCGAGCATCCGGGTCGACCACCCGGTGGCCGCCGTGGCGGCTGGGTCGGCCCCGAGGAGGCCGCCGAGCAGCCGCGGCCGAGCCACCATCGCCAGTCCGAGCACCAACCGCGTCCCGCCGAACGCGACGGGAATCGCGGCGCCGGCCGCCCGGGCGGTTCCAGCCATCTCGAGCCCTTCCGTCGTGGGCCGGGACGGGTGCCGCTAGCCCGGTGAACCGTGGACCGCGCCGCTGCGAATACCGACGCACGACCTTCGCCGGCCGGCCGACCGGCACGTGGGGACGGCCTCGATTTCGGGTAAGGCAGTTCTACCCAACCCGCTACTTCAGCCGGCCTCCCCGGCGGCCGAGGACAGGTTCGGGCACGAGGGCACCGGGAATCTTCCCCCAGTTCCCCTCGTTCCACCGGAAGAGACTTCTACCCGCCCGGGAGGCAGCACATGGGCGAGCGTGTTCTCCGAGGCAGCCGCCTCGGATCCGTGAGCTACGAGAACGACCGTAACACCGACCTCGCGCCGCGCCAGGAAACCCGTTACGACTGCCCTCGCGGGCACGAGTTCGCGATGCCCTTCGCCGCCGAGGCGGAGATCCCCGCGACCTGGGAGTGCAAGCTCTGCGGTGCCACCGCGCTGCTCGTCGACGGCGAGCTGCCGGAGGCCAAGAAGCTCAAGCCGGCGCGCACGCACTGGGACATGCTGATGGAGCGACGCTCCTTCGAGGACCTCGAAGAGGTCTTGGCCGAGCGACTCGCGGTGCTCCGCGGCGCCGAGCCGTCGAAGAAGACCGCCTGACCGGGTCCGCCCGCCGCCGGCCCGCGAGCGCCAGGCCACGCCTCCGACCCCCCCCGGATGCGTGGCCTGGCCCTTTTTCAGCCCTCGGCCGGTAGGCCCCGGCCTAGCGCAGCCGCCGCCCGACCAGCAGCCGCCGCCGGACCGCGGTCGCCAGCAGCCGCCGGGCCACCGGTCGGGTCAGCGGCAGGACCAGGAACAGTCCGACCGCGTCGGTGACGAAGCCCGGGGTCAGCAACAGCACCCCGCCGGTAAGGACCAGGGCGGCGTCGGCGGCCTCCCGGCCGGGCAGCCGACCACTGCCGGCGGTGCGGCGCAGCGCGGTCCAGGCCCGCACGCCCTCTCGCTTGACCAGCCAGGCGCCCAACAACGACATTCCCAGCAGCAGCCCGACCGTCGGCACCACGCCGAGCACATGCCCGACCTGCAGGATCACGTAGATCTCGACCAGCGGTACGACGAGGAACGCGGCGAAGAGCAGCACGATCACGGCTCGCTCCCGGCGGCGCTGGATCGCAGCCCCGGCGGCATCCCCGGGAACCGGCTGCGCAACCCCCACCAGCTGACCCGCCAGAGCGCCTCGGTGACGACCGCCCGGCTCATCTTGCTGACCCCGGCCGTCCGCTCGTCGAACGTGATCGGCACCTCGACCACCCGAAACCCGGCCCGCCACGCCCGCCAGGCGAGGTCGACCTGAAAGCAGTAGCCCTGCGACGCCACCGTGGAGAGGTCGAGCGCGTCCAGCACGGGGCTGCGGTAGACCCGGTATCCCCCGGTCGCGTCCCGCAGCGGCAGCCCGAGCACAACCCGGGCGTAGGCGTTCCCGCCGCGGGAGAGCGCCCGTCGGGACCGGGGCCAGTTCCGGACCGCTCCCCCGGGCACCCAGCGGGAGCCGAGCACGACGTCGGCGTCGGCCAGCGCGTCGAGCAGCCGGGGCAGCTCCTCCGGTGCGTGCGAGCCGTCCGCGTCCATCTCGACCACCACGTCGTAGCCGCGCCGGGCGGCCCAGCCGAACCCGTCGACGTAGGCGGCTCCCAGCCCGTGCTTGGCGGGCCGGTGCAGCACCGCGACGCGCGCGTCCGCGGCCGCCAGCCGGTCGGCGATCGCACCGGTACCGTCCGGGCTGTTGTCGTCGACGACCAGCACGTCCGCGGTCGGTACGGCGGCCCGGAGCCGGTCGGTGATGGGCCCCAGGTTCTCCCGCTCGTTGTAGGTGGGGACGACCACGAGCACCCGGCCGGTCATGGCCGTCGCCGACGGCGCCGAGCCGACCCGGCCAGCAGCCCCAGCAGGCCCAGCCCGGCGATACACCACTCCGGTGCGACGCCGAGCCGGTCGGCGAGGGTGGCTCGGCTGCGTAGCGGCACCCGGGCCACCAGCAGGGCCGGGTGAAACACCCGGGACCGGGCCAGCACCCGACCATTCGGCGCGATCACCGCGCTGACCCCGCTGGTGGCGGCGACCAGCACCGCCCGCCCGTGCTCGACCGCCCGCAGCCGCGACATCGCCAGCTGCTGCTGGGTCTCGGCGCTGCGGCCGAAGCTGGCGTTGTTGGTCTGCACCACCAGCAGCCGGCCACCGGAGCGCACCGCCGCGCGCACCAGGTTGTCGTAGGCGACCTCGAAACAGATGACGTCGCCGATCCGGGCCGGACCGAGCGTCAGCACCCCGGCACGACGGCCACCGACGAAGTCGCGCGGCACCAGGCTGAACCGAGCGATGTAGCGGGTCAGCACCGAGCGGAACGGCACGTACTCCGCGAACGGCACCGGATGCCGCTTGACGTAGCGCTGACCGGGTCCGGTGCGCGGATCCCAGACGATGCCGGTGTTGGCGACGAACCGCGGGCCGGCCTCGACGATCGCCCCTACCAGGATCGGTACGCCGACCGCCCGCGCCGCCTGATCGATCTGGGCCGCCGCGGACGGGTCGAGGTAGGGGTCGAGGTCGGAGGAGTTCTCCGGCCAGATCACCAGCTGCGGGCGGGGCAACCGGCCCGAGCGCACCGCGGCGGCGAGCCGCAGCGTCTGGTTCGCGTGGTTGTCGAGCACCGCCCGGCGCTGAGCGAGCGCGTCGAGACCGAGGCGGGGCACGTTGCCCTGCACCACGGCGACGGTGGCGCCGGGCGCCCCCGCCCCGCCCTCGCCGGCCGTGGGCAACGGCACCAGCAGGCCGACCGCTGCCACCCCGACAGCGGCCAGCAGCGCCCCGCCGGTCCGGACCCGGGGCCCGGCGACGACGGCCGCGGCGAGCAGGCCGCCCGATAGGGCTACCGCGAAGCCGACCAGCGGCACCCCGGCCAACGCGGCGTACGGCGCGAACGGCGAACCGGCCTGGCTGAAGCCGAGACGTCCCCACGGCATCCCGCCGAACGGCACCCGGCTGCGGGCCAGCTCCGCGGCCACCCACAGGGCGGCGCCCCACACCGGCCAGCCGGGCAGCCGGGACACCCGCGACAGCGCCGCACCGAGCCCGGCGAAGAACACGGCCTGCGAGGCCGCCAGCGCCAGCCAGGCGTCATCCCCCACCAGTCGCACCCAGGCCAGCAGCGGCACGAAGAGCACCAGCCCGGCGAGCAGCCCCAGGCCGGCGCCGGCCCGGGCGGTGCGACCCCGACAGGCCAGCGCCAGCAGGCCGACGCCGACCGGGGCCAGCGGCCACCAACCAACGCCCGGGAAGGCCAGCAGCAACGCGCTCCCGGCCGCGACCGCGAGGGCCACCGCGGTGCGTGGGCCGCCCAGCGGATCCCGGCGGCCAGCCGAGCGGACCCAGCTCGGGGGCGCCGTCGCGCACGGCGGCCCGCCGGCGGCGGCACCGGCCGGCGAGACCGGCCGGACAGCACGGACGTCGGTCACGGCACCTCTCGCGGCACGGGCGGCGGCGCCCGGTCCGGCGCCGGGACGTCCGCGGTTCCGCTTCGAGGCTACCTCGCCCGGACCACCCGGATGGCGGCCACGGAAGCGGGCCCGGGCGCCCTTCGGACCGGCCGCGGCTCGATGGCCTCGAGCTCGCCGCACCGTTGTCTACTGGGCGCCCAGGCCCTTCCCGGGTGCTCGCACCCCCCGCCGTGGGCCGACTCCGCTCCGCGCTCCCGTACTCACTGGGCCTGGTATCTGGACGACGCACCGGCGGTGTCCGGGCCGTTGCCGTCGCTGGCCAGTGAGCTTCGGGGCGGGATGGCCTTCCGGTCAGGGTGTCCCGTAGGTGGACCGCACGAAAACTACCGATGTCCGCCGGGCGGCTGTCAACGCCTCGCTGACCTGCCCGTATGCCGCGTCATCCCAGGTCGTGCCGCTGATCACGGGAGGGTGAAAATCTTTCCGAAATCGTCACCTGCGCGGCGTGTCCCGGTCGGCGCGGGCGGGTCAGCCGGCCACCGGGACCACCACGGTGCCGCGCGCCCGCACCACCTCGACCGGGGGCTGCAGCACGGTGGCGGCGCGCGGGCCCCGCTCCGGCGCCGCTCGGCACACGACCGTGGCGACCAGCTCGAGGCTCCGGCTGCGCCGACCGACCCCGATCACGGTGGCCCGCACCTCGACCACGTCGCCGGCGTACACCGCAGCGCTGAACACCACCTCGTCGTAGGCCGCGAACAACCCTTCGTCCCCGTCGGTCCGCACGCAGAGCTCGGTCGCGGCGTCACCGAACAGGCCGAGCACGTACGCCCCGTCGACGAGGTTGCCGCCGTAGTGGGCGTGCGCGTGGGAGACGTAGCCGCGGTGGGTCACCGAAAGCCCCAGCCGGGGGTCGCTCACGCCGGCATCCGCGCTACGGCGGCGGCCCGGGTCGGCACGGCCGGTAGCTGGCCGGCCGCGACCGGCGGGAGCAGCGCGTGGACGAGGAACGAGGCGACCTCCGGTGGGCTGGTCCCCTTGCCGAAGATCCGGTCGACGCCGAGCTCGCCGGTCATCGCCGGGTCGAACCGCGGCCCGCCGACGACCAGCAGGGGGCGCGCAGCCCGGTCCGGCCAGGCCGCGGCGAACGCGTCGCGCAGCTCCCGGGTGTTGGCCAGGTGCGCGTCCTTCTGGGTCACGACCTGGCTGACCAGCACCGCGTCGGCCTGCTCGGCGCGGGCGCGGGCCACCAGGTCGGCCACCAGCACCTGGGCGCCGAGGTTGACCACCCGCAGCTCCCGGTAGTACTCGAGGCCCTTCTCGCCGGCGAACCCCTTGACGTTGAGGATCGCGTCGATGCCGACGGTGTGTGCGTCGGTGCCGATGCAGGCGCCCAGCACGACCAGCTTGCGCTTGAGCCGGGACCGGACCGCGAGGTTGACGTCGGCCGCGCTCAGCAGCGGGTACTCCCGGTCGACGACACGCACCTCGGCGAGGTCGACGACCACCGCCGAACGGCCGTAGACGACGAAGAACGTGAAGTGCGGCCCCATCGCCTTGGCGTGCACCACCATCGCGGGGTCGATGCCCATCTTCTTCGCGAGCTGGGCAGCGGCGCCCTCGGCGCGCGCGTCGTTGGGGATCGGCAGGGTGAACGAGAGCTGGACCATGCCGTCGCCGGTGGTGTCGCCGTACGCGCGGACGTGTCGCTGGGGCTCCGGCGTGCTCACTGGACCTCCTCGAGGATGTCGGTGGCCGGGTTGTAGTAGTCCTCGGCATGCGCCACCACGCCGTCCAGGCCCTTGCCCCCGGAGGCCGGGCGTCGGGTGATGCCGAACGTGCCGTCGGCGATCGCCGGCAGCAACCCGTCGGCGGCGATGCGACCGAGCAGCTCCACCGACTCCGAGAGCACCCGGCGAGCCCGGCTGGCGATGAACCCGTCCCGCGGCGGGTGGAAGTCCTCCGCCAGGTGGCCGGCGGCGCGGCGTACGTAGCCGACGTTCTCGAGCGCCAGGTCCCGGTCGGACAGGAACGGGGTGACGATGCCCTCGGTCATCATCCCGACCAGGATGATGCCCTGGCCGGTCAGGACCCCAGCGAGGTTGAAGAACGCGTCGAGGAGGTAGCCGCCGAAGACGTTGCCGGTCATGTGCTTGGTCGGCGGCATGTACTTCAGCGGGGCGGCCGGGAACAGCTCGCGCACCAGCAGCGCATGGGCCAGCTCGAGCCGGAACGACTCGGGGATCTCGGGGTTGATCTCGAACGCGTGGCCGAGCCCGACCTGGTCGTCGGCCAGTCCGGCCTCGTGCGCGAACCGCTCGTTGAGCAGCTGGCTGACGACCACGGTGTGAGCGGCGTCGACGGCGTCGGCGGTCGTGAGGTAGTTGTCCTCGCCGGTGTTGATCACGATGCCGGCCCGGGCGTGGATCTGCCGGGAGAAGCGCTGGTCGATGAAGGTCCGCTGCGGGTTGATGTCGCGGAAGATGATCCCGTACATGCAGTCGTTGAGCATCATGTCCAGGCGTTCCAGACCGGCCAGCGTGGCGATCTCGGGCATGCAGAGCCCAGAGGCGTAGTTGGTCAGCCGGACATAGCGGCCGAGCTCGGCGGAGACCTCGTCGAGCGCCGCGCGCATCAGCCGGAAGTTCTCCTGGGTGGCGTAGGTACCGGCGTAGCCTTCGCGCGTCGCGCCCTCCGGCACGTAGTCCAGCAGCGACTGGCCGGTGGACCGGATCACCGCCACGACGTCGGCCCCCCCGCGGGCCGCGGCCTGCGCCTGCGGGATGTCTTCGTAGATGTCCCCGGTGGCCACGATCAGATAGACCCACGGGGTGGGCGGGTCGCCGAGCCGCTCCCGCAGCCGGTCCCGGGTCCGTCGGTTGGTGTCGATCCGCGCGATACCGACCCCGACGGCATCGCGGCTGGTCCGCCGGGCCCGATCGGCCGCCGGTCCGGTCGGCAGTCGAAACGCCACGCCGCCGGCGCTCGCCTGCTGCGCCAGTGCGGTCAGGTCGGCGTACTCACCACCCGCCAGCGCGTCCCAGACCGGCAGCGCCACCCCGGACTGGAGACCGACCGAGTCGCGGACGGCCTCGACGAGGCGGTTCGCCCACGGGATGCCCTCGCCGTCCGCGCCGGTGATCCCGGCGAGGCGCAGCACCGATCGCTCCACCGAGACGGTCGAGTTCGACCGGGCCAGCCGGACCACCGGCTCGGCGGCGAGCGCCGCCAACCGGCGGGCGGTGCGCACGACCTGGGGGTCCAGGTCGAGCTTGGGCGGCGCTGTGGTAGGGGTGCTCATGACAGGGCTCCGGCATCGGCGATCGTCCGCCCACGCACGACCGTACGCAGGCACCGCGGGGTGGGGCCGCTCAGGTCCGGCAGGTCGGGGGTGGCGGCGGACGGACCGGTCGACCAGACGGCCAGGTGGGCGGGGGCGCCGGCACCGAGGACCCCCGCGTCGTCGACGCCGGCCGCCCGCCAGCCGCCGCGGGTCGCGGCGGCGAACGCGGCCGCCACGGACAGCCCGGAGCCGGCGCTGCGATGCCCGACCGCAGCCCGGACCCCGCCCCACGGGTCGAGCGGCGTCACCGGCGAGTCGGAGCCGAGCGCCAGCGGCACCCCGGCCGCCGCGAACGCGGCGTACGGGTTCATCGTCGCGGCCCGCGCGGCGCCGAGCCGGGCCGCGTACATGTCCGCCGGTCCGCCCCAGGTGGCGTCGAAGGCCGGCTGCACGCTGGCGCCGACGCCCAGGCGGGCCATCCGCTCGATCGCCCTCGGACCGGCCATCTCGACGTGCTCGAGCCGGTGCCGGCCGGCGCGGACCCGGGCGAGCCCGAGCCGCGCGGCGGCCAGCTCGAAACCGTCCAGCACGGTGTCCACCGCACGGTCGCCAATGACGTGGAACCCGGCCTGCAGCCCGGCGGCGGCGCACAGGACGACGTGGCCGGCGACCTGCTCCGCGTCGGCGTTCAGCCGACCGCTGCTGTCGGCATCGGCGTAGGGCGCCCAGAGCGCGGCGGTGTGCGAGCCCAGGGTGCCGTCGAGGAACAGGTCACCCGCGCCGCCGGGCAGGCCGAGCACCCGGGCGACGTCGATCTCGCCGAGCTGGGCCCAGTAGCCGATGACCTGCGGACCGGGCTCGGTCTCGGCCAGCTCCTGTAGCTCGGCGAGGTCCGCGGCCGAGGAGATGTCCGGTCCGGCCAGCTCGTGGATGCAGCCGATGCCGAGCTCCGCGGCGCGTCGCCGGGTGGCCCGCTGCGCGGCGCGGCGCTGGGTCGGGCGCAGCGAGCCCAGCGCGGCGCGCCGGACCCGATGGTGGGCGTCGAGGGTGACGTAGCCGTCGGCGCCGTACCCGGCGAGGTCACGGGCCTCCGGCACGACGGCGAGCAGGGCGGAGGACGCGACCGAGCTGTGGACGTCGGTACGGGCCAGATAGACGACTCCGCCGTAGGACGCCCGGTCGAGTTCGGCGGCGGTCGGCGGTCGCCGCTCCGGCCAGCGGGTCTCGTCCCAGCCGGTTCCCAGCACGACCCCGCCGCGGTGCTCGCGGGCGTAGCGCTCGACCCGGTCCAGCGCGGCGGCGAGGGAGGGCACACCGGTCAGGTCGAGCCCGGTCAGCGCCAGACCGGTCGAGGTGGTGTGCACGTGCGCGTCGACGAACGCCGGGGTGACCAGCGCACCGTCGAGGTCGACCACCTCGTCGGCGTCCGGAGCGGTCGCACCGTCGCCGACCCAGGCGACGGTGCCGTCGCGCACCAGCAACGCCGTCCGGCTCGGACTGCCGGCCGCGTAGACGCGGCCGCCACGGTAGAGCGTGCTCACCAGCGGTGCCCCGCCTCGACGCCGAGCCGCTGCTCGAACAGGGTCCGCACGCCGGCGTCGGAGCGGAGCAGCTCCAGGGCCGCGGCCGCGTGCCCGGGCACGTAGCCGTTACCGATGATCATGGTCACATCGGCGGCGAGCCCCTCCGCGCCGAGCGCCGCGGCCGCGAAGGAGGTGGCCATCGAAAAGAAGATCACGGTACCGCCGGGACCGGTCGAAAGGATCGCGCCTCCCTCGCAGCCGGGGACGTCGACGCAGACCACCGTGACGTCGGCCGGTGGGCCGACCGCCGCCGCCAGCACCACCGGGTCGCGAGCGTCGGCGAGCACGACCTCGTCGGCCACGGCCGCCGCCGTCAAGCGGTCGGCCTCGGCACCGGTCGGCACCACCCCGACGGTCCGGGCGGCGCCGGCCCGGCGGGCGGCCGCCAGCGCCAGCGACCCGCTCTTGCCGCCGCCCCCGACCACCGCGACCCTGGGCGGGCTGCCCCGTTCGACGTAGCCCCGCACGACCCGGTCGGTCAGCGCGGGCGCGCCGCAGACGTCCATCACTGCGAGCGCGAGCGGGGTCGGCAGGTCAGCGGGCAGCACCGCCGCGATCGACCGGCCGAACAGGATCGCGTGCCCGGCCGCCGGCACCTGCTCGCTACGGCCGTCCCAGTCGGCCAGCCCGTCCGTCACCCGCAGTGGGGTCAGCGTCAAGGAGACCAGGGTGGCAACCCGGTCTCCGACCCGCAGCCCCAGCGGCGAGTCGGGGCCGACCTCCTCGACGACGCCGACCAGCATGCCGCCGGAGCCGGTCACCGGGTTGTGCATCTTGCCGCGGGCCGCGACGATCTCCAGCACCTCGGCCCGGACCGCGGCACCGTCCCGGTCGTGCTTGGCAGCCAGCTGGCGGTAGGACGCCGCGTCGAGGTTGAGCCGGTCGACCCGGACCCGCACCTCGTCCGGCCACAGCTCGGGGCTGGCGTCGAGCCGGTGCGCCGCCTGTGGCAGCACCCCGGCCGGCTCCAGCACCCGGTGCAGGCCGACCGGCGAACTGTCGACGCGGCGTTTCACGAGCGGTATCCTACTTTCCCCCGCCTACCACCGGAAATCCTCCGGTCGGAGGTTGTGACGGCAGGACTTTCTTCACATATCCTGCCGGTAACAGCCAGCCGGGCGCCAGCCGCGGCGTCCCTGGGAGGTCTGTGTCGTGAACCAGCCCGTCGCCCCGCCCTCCGGTCCACGGGCGCAGCCCTACGCCTACCGGCGGCGGGAGCTGGTCGAGCCGGACTGGACTCGGCTGCCCGGCTACCGCGGAGTCAGCGCCGCCGACTGGGCCAACGCCCAGTGGCAGCGGGCGCACTGCGTGAAGAACGTCCTCCAGCTGCACGGCGTTCTCGGGGACCTGGTCGCCGAGCGGTTCTACGCCGACCTCGAGCGCGACCAGGCCGAGCGGGCGACGATGTCGCTGCTGCTGCCGCCGCAGATGCTGAACACGATCGTGCCGGACCGGGTGCCCGACACCGAGGCCATCTACGCCGACCCGGTGCGCCGCTACATGCTGCCGGTGTTCTCCGACCGCTCCCCCGACTGGCCGAGCCACCCCTATGCGACCCGCGACTCGCTGCACGAGCACGAGATGTGGGCGGCCGAGGGGCTGACCCACCGCTACCCCACCAAGGTCCTCGCCGAGCTGCTGCCGACCTGCCCGCAGTACTGCGGGCACTGCACCCGGATGGATCTGGTCGGCAACTCGACGCCGTTGATCACCAAGCTGAAGTTCGAGCTCAAGCCGGTGTCCCGACTGGACGCCATGATCGACTACCTGCGCCGCTCCCCCGGCGTCCGGGACGTCGTCGTGTCCGGCGGTGACGTGGCGAACATGCCGTGGAAGAACCTCGAGGCGTTCGTCGCCCGGCTGCTGGAGATCGACAATGTCCGCGACATCCGGCTGGCGACGAAGGCGCTCATGGGGCTCCCGCAGCACTGGCTGCAGGACGACGTCCGAGCCGGGATGGAGCGGCTGGCGACGGTCGCCCGGGGCCGCGGCGTCCACCTGGCGATCCACACCCACGTCAACGCCGCCCAGTCGGTCACCCCCACCGTCGCGGCGGCGGTCAAGGCCATGCTCGAGACCGGCATCCGGGACGTGCGCAACCAGGGCGTGCTGATGCGCGGGGTCAACGACAGCCAGGAGCAGCTGCTCGACCTGTGTTTCGCGCTGCTCGACGAGGCCGCGATCATGCCCTACTACTTCTACATGTGCGACATGATCCCCAACAGCGAGCACTGGCGGCTCGCGGTCTGGGAGGCGCAGGCGCTGCAGCACGCGATCATGGGTTATCTGCCGGGCTTCGCCACCCCGAGAATCGTCTGCGACGTGCCCTACGTCGGTAAGCGGTGGGTGCACCAGGTGGAGGACTACGACCGTCTCCGCGGGGTCTCCTGCTGGACCAAGAACTACCGCACCGGTATCGAGCTGCACGACCCGGAGGCGCTCCGCCGTCGCTACGAGTACTACGACCCGATCCAGACGCTGACCGACGCCGGCCAGCAGTGGTGGCGGACGCACACCGCCGCGACCGGCGGTGCTGCGCGGGCCGGCCACCGGCAGGCCGCGCAGAGCCGGGCCGCCGCGGCCGCGCTGACGCCGGGCTGAGCGCGAAACCCCTCGCCGACCCGGCCCGCTGCGGGCTGCGTCGGCTGCGGTGTGGGTCGGCCGGACGGGGCGCCGATCCGGCCGTCGGTAGGGTCGGCCCGTGACGACGCCGAGCGCAGCACGACCCTGGTGGCAGACCGCCGTCTTCTACCAGATCTACGTTCGCAGCTTCGCCGACAGCGACGGCGACGGCGTCGGCGATCTGCCCGGTATCCGCAGCCGGCTGCCCTACCTACGCGATCTCGGTGTCGACGCGCTGTGGCTCACCCCGTTCTACCGCTCGCCGATGGTCGACCACGGCTACGACGTCGCCGACCCGCGCGACGTCGATCCGCTGTTCGGCACCCTCGCCGACTTCGACGCGCTGGCGCGCGACGCGCACGACCTGGGGCTGCGGCTGACCGTGGACATCGTGCCGAACCACTCCAGCAGCGAGCACCCGTGGTTTCGGGCCGCGCTCGCGGCCGCTCCGGGCGGCCCGGAGCGCGACCGCTACCTGTTCCGGGACGGTCGCGGGCCGGGGGGTCAGCAGCCGCCCAACAACTGGCGGTCGGTGTTCGGCGGCCCCGCCTGGGAGCGGGTCGCGGACGGCCAGTGGTATCTGCACCTGTTCGCGCCGGAGCAGCCGGACCTCAACTGGGACAGCCCCGAGGTCACCGAGGACTACCAGCGGACGCTTCGGTTCTGGCTGGACCGGGGCGTCGACGGTTTCCGCATCGACGTCGCGCACGGGCTGGTCAAGGATGCGCAGCTGCGCGAGAACGCACCCGGCGACCGAATGCCGCTACTCGGGCGCCAGCAGCAGGACGCCCACGCCTGGAACCAGCCCGGTGTGCACGAGGTGTTCCGCAGCTGGCGCAAGGTGCTCGACTCCTACCCGGGCGACCGGGTGGCCGTCGGTGAGATCTGGGTCCGGGAGGCCGAGGATCTGGCCCGCTACGTCCGCCCGGACGAGCTGCACCTCGCCTTCAACTTCCAGCTGCTGAAGGCCCCGTGGGACGCCGCGGCGCTGCGGGCCGGCGTGGACGAATCGTTGCGCGCGCTGGCCGCGGTCGGCGCCCCGACGACCTGGGTGCTGTCCAACCACGACGTCGTGCGCCACCTCACCCGCTACGGCGGCGGGACGGTGGGCCGTCGCCGCGCCGCCGCGGCGCTGCTGCTGGTCGCTGCGCTGCCCGGGCCGCTCTACCTCTACCAGGGTGAGGAGCTCGGTCTGCCGGAGGTCGACGTCCCCGACGCGGCCCGGCAGGACCCGGTCTGGCTGCGCTCGGGGCACACCGAGCGGGGTCGGGACGGCTGCCGGGTGCCGATCCCCTGGTCGGGCGTCGCGCCGCCGTACGGGTTCTGCCCCGTGGGCGTCCAACCGTGGCTGCCGATGCCGGCGGACTGGGCGCCGGTGACCGTTGCCGCCGAGACCGACCGCGCCGACTCGATGCTCGGTCTCTACCGCCGGGCACTGTCGCTACGGCGCAGCTCCGGCCTAGCCGCCGGCCGCGACCCGGTGGACTGGCTTCCCGGTGCCGCCTCGACGCTGCAGTTCCAGCGCGGCGGGGTGGTGGTGCTGCTCAATCTCGGTCCGGAGCCGGTGCCGCTGCCGACCGGCGAGTTGCTCGTGAGCAGCGGCCCGCTCGAGGCCGACCGGGTGCCGACCGACACGGCCGTCTGGGTTCGTAGCGACTGACGACCTCAGGCCAGTCCCGGCGCGGGGCTCACGCGCCGCGCGCTGCCGCAGATCCCCTACCGGCGAGTGCTCTTCGCATGAACGCGCTTTCACGTTAGGCTCCGCACCGAGTCGGCGCCGTGATCCAGTCCGCGAAGGGTCGGCACCGCCCCGTGGGATGTGCCTGTCAACGGCTCAGGGATGGAGTGGCTCATGGCCCGGATCGTGCTCGACAAGGTTGACAAGATCTACGCCGGTGGGGTAAAGGCGGTCGACGAGCTCAGCCTGGACATCGCCGACGGTGAGTTCATGGTGTTCGTGGGCCCGTCGGGCTGCGGGAAGTCCACCGCCCTGCGCATGGTCGCCGGCCTGGAGGAGATCTCCGGGGGGACGGTTTCGATCGGTGACCGTGTGGTCAACGACGTACCGCCGAAGGACCGGGACATCGCGATGGTGTTCCAGAACTACGCGCTCTACCCGCACATGACCGTCGAGGAGAACCTCGCCTTCGGCCTGCAGCTGCGCAAGACCCCCAAGGAGGAGCAGAAGAAGCGGGTCTCGGAGGCGGCGAAGATGCTGGGTCTGGAGACCTACCTCAAGCGTAAGCCGGCGGCACTGTCCGGCGGCCAGCGGCAGCGGGTGGCGATGGGCCGGGCGATCGTCCGCGAGCCACAGGCCTACCTGATGGACGAGCCGCTGTCCAACCTCGACGCCAAGCTCCGCGTGAGCATGCGAGCGTCGCTCAACCAGATCCACGAGCGACTCGGCGTGACCACCATCTACGTCACGCACGACCAGATCGAAGCCATGACCCTCGGCGACCGGGTGGCGGTCATGCGCGACGGCCAGCTTCAGCAGGTCGACACGCCGCAGAACCTCTTCGACGGTCCGCGGAACCTCTTCGTCGCCGGCTTCATCGGCTCACCGTCGATGAACCTCGCCACCGCAGAGTTCGTCCGGGACAACGGTCCGGTAGTGATCTTCGGCGACTACCGGATCCCGGTTCCCGAGGACACGCTGACCCGGCGCAGCGGCCTCGACCGCTACCTCGGCAAGACCGTCATCGTCGGCCTGCGGCCGTCGAACTTCGAGGACGCCAACGTCAGCTCGAGCGACGAAGGTTTCCCCACGATCGACGCCACCGCGGACGTGACGGAGGAGCTCGGCAGCGAGGTGAACATCATCTTCACCGTCAACGCCCCGCCGGTTGCGCACAAGGACATGCACGCGCTCCGACAGGACGCCTCGGCCGGTGAGGACGACGATTCGACGCTGGCGCTGGCCGAGAACCAGAGCCTGTGGACGGCCCGGGTCAGCCCGCAGACCCGGGTGCGCCCCGGATCACCGGTCCGACTGGCGGTGGACGCCAAGGCGTTCCACTTCTTCGACCCGGAGTCCGGCCTCGCGATCGGTCACGAGGCCAACCTGCGGGAGCGGGTCAACGCCTGAGGTCCCGCCCCGAAGCACCTCCGAGGGGGCCGGCCGGGGGGGGACGGGGCGGGCGCGGGGGCGGGGCCCCCGCCCGCCCCCCCCCCCCCCCCCCGGGTGGCGGCCCGGGGCGGGCGC
>JBBSHH010000030.1:0-24820 GCA_038253225.1 Mycobacteriales bacterium
CAGGCCGGGCGAGTCGACTAACGACGACGGCCGTGACCATCTCATCGAGGTGTGCGAGTGACCTGCGGACGCAGCTGCGCGCCGAGCACAGGTAGCCCAGCGGCGCACCGGGGCCGCCGTGGTGAACGCGAAGCGGGGAGCCGCACACCCCGCACAGGGCGAGCCCGGAGAGCAAGTGGCGCCGCGCGTTTGTGACCCCGTGCCGAAGCCGGTCCGGGTGCCGCAGTACTGCCTTCACCGCTTCGTGCGTGTCCCGGTCGATGATCGCCGGCCACGCCGCAGGCCCAATTACCTTGCCCTGGTGTTGCCGCAGGCCGGCGAGCCGCGGCCGGAGGAGTAGCTCCCGCAGCGATGTGGCGGCCCAGGGACCGCCGCGCACGGTCCGGACCCCGCGGGCAGTCAGGTCGGCGGCGATGCTGCGCACGGTATCCCCGGCGAGGAGCCTGGTCGCAGCCTCACGCACGATGGTGGCCTCCTCCGGGACCAGAGTCATTCGGTCCGGGGTGTAGCCGAACGGACGGATGCCGCCGTTCCCCACCTTGCCGGCTTCGGCGAGTTCGAGCTGCTTGCGCCGTACCCGCCGGGAGATCTGCTCGGCCTCCTGCCGGGCAACGGCGCCCTTGATCCGGGCGACCATCCGGCCCTGCGGGGTGGCGAGGTCAACGTCGCCGCCGACGCTGGCGAGCGCGACGCTGTGCCGGTCGGCGAGGTCTAGGAACTCCTCGAGTTCGACGGGGCGCCGGTGTAGCCGGTCGAGATCCCACACGACGACGGCGTCGACCCGGCCGTCCGCTATGTCCACCAGCAGGCGCCGGTATTCCGGCCGCGGCTTGCCGTTGCTCGCCGACAGGTCGTTGTCGATGTAGTCGCCGACGACCTGCCACCGCTTCCGGTCGGCGAGTTGACGGCAGTCGCGCTTCTGGCGGGCGACGCCCAGGGCGGTGCCGTCGGGGTCGGAGGAGATCCGGGCGTAGACACCGGCGCGCTTGACCATGCGGTCAGCTTACTGTGCCGCGGGCGACGTGTCAGCAAGTTCGTGCTTCGAGCCCACTCCCTCGACGAGCTGGTCGAGCTGGGATCGCTGCCGGCCGCGGCGGCGCGGTTCCTCGAGGCGGCGGTCATAGCCGGGCTGAACATTATCGTCGCGGGCGGCACCCAGGCCGGCAAGACCACCCTGCTCAACTGCCTCGCGGCGGCGGTGCCAGCACGAGAACGCGTCATCACCTGCGAAGAGGTGTTCGAGCTCCGGATACCGCTGCCTGATGTCGTCGCCATGCAGACCCGCCAGCCCAACCTGGAAGGCAGCGGTGAGGTCCGGCTGCGCCGTCTGGTCAAAGAGGCGCTGCGGATGAGGCCCGACCGGCTCCTGGTCGGTGAGGTGCGTCAGGAGGAGTGCCTCGACCTGCTGATTGCGCTGAACTCGGGACTGCCCGGCATGTGCTCGATCCACGCGAACAGCGCTCGAGAGGCGATCACCAAGATGTGCACGCTTCCGCTGTTGGCCGGCGAGAACGTGAGCCACGCGTTCGTCGTACCGACCGTGGCAGCCAGTGTCGATCTGGTGGTACACGTCGGCGTCGACGGCGCGGGTCAGCGCCGCGTCCGGGAGATCGTCGCGGTACCCGGCCGGGTGGAGGGCGACGTCGTTGAGGCAGCGGATGTGTTCACCACGCGCCGGGACCGGCTGGTCCGGGCCGACGGCTACCCGCCGCACCGGGACCGCTTCGAACGGGTCGGGGTGGACCTCGCTCGCCTGCTCGCCGCGACCGACACCTCCGCTGACCACCGCGGCGATCATCCGGTCGGCCACCGCCGGCGACCGGAGCCCGGGAGCGCCGACGGGGCGTTGACCTCGGAGGCTGCTACCGAACGCTCGCTGCTCCGGTCGACCGCCGGAGCGCCGTAATGGGCGCGCTGCTCGGGCTGCTGCTGGGCTTGGGCCTGTTCCTGATGTGGCGGTCGGGGCCGCGCCGTCCGCAGCCCCGCACCGGTGCGGGAGCGTCGTGGCAGGAACGGACCCGTGAACTGCTGGTGCAGGGCGGCATCGAGTCGGTTTCGCCCCGCCAGCTGCTGTCGTTGTCCGTGCTCTTCTCGGCGTTCGTGTTTCTGGTGGTCGCGGTCGTGTCCAACGCGCCGCCGATTGCGGCGGCGTTCGCGGCGTTCGCGGCGCTCGGGCCCCTGTCACTGGTCCGGTGGCGGCATCGGCAGCGGCGAGCTGAGCTGCGCGAGCTCTGGCCCGAGGTCGCGGACAACCTGGCCTCCGCCGTCCGGGCGGGCCTGTCCTTGCCGGAGGCGCTGACCCAGATCGGCGTACGCGGCCCGGTGCCGTTGCGGCGGCCGTTTCAGCGGTTCGGTGAGGACTATCGGGCGACCGGTCGGTGGGGAGTGTGCCTGGACCGGCTCAAGGCCAACCTGGCCGACCCGGTCGGCGACCGGCTCGTCGAGTCACTTCGGATGGCTCGGGAGGTCGGTGGCACCGACCTCGGCCGGCTGCTTCGCACCCTGTCGGCGTTCCTACGGGAGGACGCCCGCACCCGCGCGGAGCTGGAGAGCCGGCAGGGCTGGACGGTGAACGCGGCCAGGCTCGCGGTCGCAGCACCGTGGATCCTGCTGGCCCTGCTGGCGCTGCGGCCGGAGGCAGTGCGCGCGTACAACACCACCGCGGGCGGAGTCGTGCTGCTCGCCGGCGGGGCCGTGTCGGTGTCGGCGTACCGACTGATGAAACGCATCGCCCGGCTGCCGGCCGACCAGCGGGTGCTGCGGTGAGCTCCATGACCGGCGCAGCGCTCGGTGCCGTCGCCGGCGCGGGGGGATGGCTGGTAGCGACCGGCACGCCCTGGACCCGCCGCATCACGCTGGCGGACCGGCTCGCGCCCTATCTGCGGGACACCCCGGTGCCCTCGCGGCTGCTGCTCGAACAGCAGACCCGCACCCCGTTCCCGACGGTCGAGCGGCTGATCGGCCCGATTCTGGCCGACCTGGTCCGGTTGCTCGACCGGGCCTTGGGCGGTGTCACGTCGGCCCGCCGGCGGCTGGACCAGACCGGCCGGCGCATGACCCTCGAGGAGTTTCGCGCCGAACAGGTGGTCTGGGGCATCGCCGGGCTGGCGGCGGGGCTCGCGGTGACCGTGCTCGTGGTGACCACCGGCAGTCGCGGGTCGCCGCCGACGCTGTTGGCGATGACGCTGGTGCTCGGTGTCGGCGGGGTGCTCGGGCGCGACCGGTGGCTCTCCCGCGAGGTCCACCGTCGGGAGGAGCGGATGCTCGCCGAGTTTCCCACCGTGGCCGAGCTGCTCGCGCTCGCTGTCGCCGCCGGGGAGGGCCCGGTCGGCGCCTTGGAGCGGCTCACCCGGATCAGCGGCGGCGAGCTCGCCAGGGAACTCGCCCGCGCCCTCGCCGACGCTCGCGCCGGCGCGACGCTGGTGCAGGCACTCGAGGGTGTCGCCGGCCGTACGTCGCTGCCGGCGCTGGCGCGGTTCGTCGACGGTGTGGCGATAGCGGTCGAGCGGGGGACCCCGCTCGCCGATGTGTTGCGCGCCCAGGCCGTCGACGTCCGGGAGGCCAGCAAGCGCGCGCTGCTGGAGGCCGGCGGTCGCAAGGAAATCGCGATGATGGTCCCGGTCGTCTTCCTTGTGCTGCCCGTCACCGTGCTGTTCGCGTTGTTCCCCGGCTTCTACGGCTTCACGATCACCACGCCTTGACATCCGACCATCGAGGAGACGACATGCCCGTCCTGCTGACTGCGGCCTTTCTACGGGCCGGTGGCGACGACCGTGAGCGCGGTGACGTGCCCGGTTGGGTTCTCATCACGCTGATGACGGCGGGCATCGTCACGGTGCTGTGGGGCATCGCCGGACCGCAGCTGGCGCGGTTGCTGACCACCGCGCTGAGCACCGTCACCGGCCCCTGAGCGGTCGTCGCGTGTTTGCGTCCTCGCCGGCCGCGGACGACCGTGGCAGCGCGGTCGTGGAGTTCGCGCTGGTCGCGGTGCTGCTCACCGCGCTCTTCCTGGCGCTGGTGCAACTCGGGCTGGACCTGCACATCCGCAACGTGCTCGTCGCCAGCGCCGCGGAGGGCGCCCGCTACGGCGCCAACGCCGACCGCACTCCGAGCGACGGCGCCGAGCGCACCCGCGCGATCGTGCGTACGGCGCTCGACGACCGGTTCGCCGCCGACGTCCGCGCCGACGTCGAGACCGTCGAGGGTGCACCGGTCGTGGTCGTCACCGTCCGGGCGCCGCTGCCGCTGGTCGCGCTGCTCGGGCCGGCGCACTCCCTGGTCGCCCGCGGACACGCCTTGCAGGAGGGCCGGTGACTCTTCCCTCGATCGGCCGGCGCGGCCCGGGGCCCGACGAGCGCGGCGCGGCGCTGGTCGAGTTCACCGTGCTGTCGCTGCTCCTGCTGGTGCCGCTGGCCTACGTCGTGCTGTGCGCCTTCACGGTCCAGCGGGCGGCGTTCGCCGTCGTCGCCGCCAGCCGCGAGGCCGGCCGCGCCTACGTCACCGCCGCCGCGGGGGAGGACCCGTCGGCCCGCGCGCAGGCAGCCGCCAGTCTGGCCCTGCACGACGCCGGCCTGTCGTTGGCCGCCGGCTCGCTCGTCGTCTCCTGCGCGGGGGACTGCGCGGCCCCGGGCGCGCACGTCGACGTGACGCTGGACTACCCGATCGCGCTGCCCGTCGTGCCGCGGGTCTTCGGTGGGCACCCGCTTGCCGCGATCACCGTGCACGGCCGGCACACCGACATCGTCGACCGGTATCGGTCCCTCCGGTGACCGCGCCGCGGCTCGGACACTGCCGCCGGTTGCTCGCCGAGGACTCCGGTGAGCTCGTCGTGCTGATCATCGGATACGCCCTGGTTGCGGCGGCCCTGGTGGTTGTGGCGGTGGACGTCTCCGCGCTGTTCCTGGCGCAGCGGGGGGTCGCGGGACTTGCCGACGGTGCCGCCGTGGCGGGCGCGCAGGCCGTCGACGTCGACGCGGTGTACGCCGGCGGCGCGACCGGGACGCTGCCGTTGTCGGCGACCGCGGCCCGGGCCGCGGTCGCGGGCTACCTCGGCGACCCGGCCGTGACCACGGCCTACCCGCAGCTGCAACCCGCCGCGGTGACTAGCGACGGCGTGACGGTCGACGTGCGGCTTCGGTTGGACAAGCCGCTGCCGTTCCTCGGGCTGGTCGCGCGGCTCACCGGGGCGTTCCCCGGCGGGACGGTGCCGGTGGTCGCAGCCGCGCACGCCCGCGCCCCGCTGCGGTAGGGCCCCGACCGGCCCAGGCCGGGCCGTGTGGATGAGGTCTCGACGTGCCCCGCCGGCGCTGGATCTCGCTTGACGGGTCCTTTCGTGTGACGATGCCCCCGCGGGGGTGTTGTCGCGGTTAGCCGAAGCAGCCCGCCTCGGCCGCGCGGCGGCACGTCCTAGCCGCACCGGTGCGCCGAGCCAGAGAGGTTGCGCGGCCTGCTGCTGACACGTCGGTCTGTATGCCCCCGACATCCGGTCCCGTGGGCACAGCCCTCGAGCCGAACGGAGTTCGCCATGCGCGGCACCACCTGGCACTGATTCCGATCACCACACCCGGGTACCGGATTGCCGTCTATCACCGGAAGCAAAGGAGCACGCCATGCGCGGCACCACCTGGCACTGATAGCGCTTCTGGCGGCATCGCTATGGTCCTGCGGCTTTCGCGAACCCGACGTGGTTCGGCGGGGGTCCGTTCGACGCGCCTCAGGTCAATCGGGCCGCGCTCTGGCCAGCCGGCCAGGCGTCCCAGTCCGCCGCCAGCCGAGGATGACCTAGGTAGTAGCCCTGGACCAGGTCGACCCCCAAGCCGGTCAGCCGATCGAGCACCGAGCAGTCCTCGACACCCTCGGCCACCACCTCCAGTCCGAGTCCGTGCGCGAGGGCGACGATGGCGCGCACCAGCGTCGGGTCACCGTTGCGCTCCATAACGGTGATGAACGACCGGTCCAGCTTGACCTCTTGGACCGGAAAGCTGGTCAGGTAGGCCAGCGACGAGTAGCCGGTGCCGAAGTCGTCGATCGAGAGCCGGACGCCGATCGCCCGCAGCTGGGCCAGCACGCCGAGGGCGCGCGCCGGCTCCTCGGCCACGATGCTTTCGGTGATCTCGAGGGTCAGTCGCTCGGGCAGCACCCGGTGCGCGGCGAGCCGGTCGAGCACCCGCGAGGGCAGGCTGAGGTCCTGCAGGCAACGGGCCGAGAGGTTGACCGAGACGCGGAGCGGATGCCCGCTCGCGGCCCAGGCCGCGGCCTGCTGGAGGGAGCGGTCGAGCACCATGTTCGTCAGAGCGTCGATCTGCCCGCATCGCTCGGCCAGCGGGATGAGCTCGGTCGGGTCGACCGGCCCGTACACGGGGTGATCCCAGCGCACCAGCGCCTCGGCACCGACCACGATGCCGTCCGAGGTGCGGACCAGTGGCTGGAACATCACAGCCAGGTCGCGACCCTCCAGCGCCGGGCGCAGGTCGCTGCCGAGCCGTAGCCGGCGGGCACTCTGGCGCTCCATCTCCGGTTGGTACCGGGCGATCGTGGCGCTGCTGCGACGGGTGGAGGCCAGCGCCAGCTCGGCCCGACGCAGCAGGGTGCCGGCGTCGTGGCCGTCGGGCGGGCTCTGACTGATGCCGATCCGCAGTCGGACGTCGACGGTGACGCCGGCAACCTCCATCAGCTGGCCGACCGAGTGACTGATCCGGACGGCCGTCGCGGACGCCGCCTCCGGGCTGGCCGGGCCGGGCAGCACCGTGGCGAACTCGTCGCCACCGGTCCGGGCCACCAGGGCTCCGTCCGGGACCGCGAGGCACAGTCGGTCGGCTACCACTCGCAATACGGCGTCGCCGGCGGCGTGCCCGAGGCTGTCGTTGACGTCCTGCAGACGGGTGATGTCGATGAGCACCACCGTGAGCGGGGTGCTGCGGACCAGCCGCTCGTCGGTCAGCCGGCACGCCTCGCCGAGGCTGAGCAGCCCGGTCAGGCTGTCCCGCGTGGCGGCCTCCTGCAGCCGCTCCAGCAGGGTGCCCTTCTCCAGCGCGGCGCTGACGAGCGAGGCGAGCGTCTCGAGCAGTTTCACGTCCGAGCCGTTGAAGGCCCGGATGTCGCCCTGGCGGTGCCGGACCGCCAGGCTCCCGATCGTCCGACCGCCGACCTGCAGCGGGACCACGATCTGCTCGAGCGGGCCGGAGACCACCGCGACGTCACCGGCGGCGTGATCACTGCCGATCGCCGGCCGCAGGTGGCGCCGCTCCCGGAAGCCGTCCGCGCGCAGCAACAGCTGAGTGGCGCCGTCGCCGGACCCGTCGGTCAGCGTGAGCTCCACCTGCTCGGCCATCAGCAGCCGCCTGGTGTGCTCCAATGCCGGGTAGAGATCGTCGCCTCGGAAAGTGAGCGGAGTCAGCGTCTCCTGGAACCGGACCAGCTGGCCGAGCCCGGCGTCGCGTTCGAGCAGGTTCGCGTAGGCCCGAAATCCCAGCACGACGAGGGCCGCCACCAGCGCGATCAGCAGGCTCGAGGTCGGGTCCTGCGACAGCGCCGCGACCGCCAGCAGCGCCAGGCACGTGTTGAGCACGCTGGTGCCGACCGCGAACGTCAGCGGCCGGACCGTCTCGCGGACCGCGAACCGTCGCTCGGTCAGCGCGATCGCGACCGCGACGGCGACGAAGCTGCCGACGTCCGCGGCCAGGACCGCCAACAGCGTGGCGACCCAGGCGAACGTGCTCGGGTGCCCGCTGCCCGGCCAGGTCGCGTGGAAGACGCTGACGGCAACGGTGGCCTCGAGGCCGAACACGGCGAGGTTCAGCCCGAGCTTGACCGGCGACTGCCGGCGTACGCCGATCAGGAACGGGAGCGGACCCAGGACCCGGGCGAGGACCAGTCCTACGGGCGTGCAGAAGTACAGGCCCAGGACCAGCGGTAACTGGCAGAGCGCGATCGACCGGGACTCACCGCGGGTCTGGAAATGCACCAGAAAAGAGATCGTCAGCGTGAACACGGGCGCCAGCAGCCACCAGTGCAGTGGGTGCTCGGCCTGGAGCGGACCGGGGCCCAGGTCTTCGCCCACCGTCAGCCACAACAGCGTGGACAGACCGGTGACGGTGCCGATGAGCAGCCAGACCGCCGCGCTGGCGGGCAGCCGCCGCAGCCAACGCTGCGCGGCCGGGTACACCCGCGGCCGGGTCGGCGTCACCGCGACGAACGCCCCGAGCGCGAGGGCACCGACTGCGCCGACGACAACACCTGCAGAGGTTAGCGTCGCGGCGGCTCCGGCCGCGAGCAACGCCAGCCCCTGCGCGGTCTGCAGCCCCGCCTGGGCGAAGGCGAAGGCCCGGCCACGCATCGGGGCCGGCACCGCGGCGGCGAAGGTCGCGTTCGCGGTGAGCTGAAAGGCGCACCCGACGCCGGCCACCGCCCACAGCCCGATCGCCACCGGCACGGGGGGCTCCAGCACCGTCGCGGCCAGCGGCGCCGCGGCCAGCAGCGTCATCGGCCGCAGCAGCCGGTCCCGGTGCTGCGGCGGCACCCAGCGGGCGAGGGCCAACGAGCCGACCACCACCCCGGCCGGCAGGGCGGCGGTGAGCAGGCCGGTCGCGGTCGCCGCATGCCCGTGCTGGGCGGCGTAGGCGACGGCGAGACCCTCCGGTACGACGGCCAGCGCCGCGCCGATCACGCCGAGCGTGACGAGCCGCCGTAGCTGCGGCGTGACGAAAATGAGCCGGGCGCCCTGCGCGCTGGCGACCGCCCAGTCCCGAACGGTGGTCGCGGGCGCGCTGACCGCGGGCCGAGCGGCGACTCCGCGCAGGAGCAGCCCGGCGGAGAGCAGGAACGTCGCGGCGTCCAGCGCCAGCCCGGTCCGCGGGGACAGTGCCGAGACCAGCAGCCCACCGGCGGCGAAGCCGGCGACCGAGCTGAGCTGGTAGCCGGTGGTGGCCAGCGCCTGGCCGACCGGGTAGCGCTGCCCGGGCAGGATGTCCGGCAGCAGCGCGGCCCTGGCCGACTCGAACGGCGGGGCGAAGGCGGCGGCGGCGAACAACAACCCGAACAGCACCGGCACCGGCAGCCAGGGCAGCGCCATCAGCCCGACGGCCACCGCCCGCAGCAGGTCGCACCAGATCATGGTGGAGCGCCTCGGTCGGGTGTCGGCGAGCAGGCCCAGCAGCGGCGCGACCACCAGCCACGGCAGAAATGTCAGCGCATAGGCCAGCGCGGCGAGCAGCGGCGAGGAGGACCGGTCGAAGACCAGGACCGCCAGGGAAACGGCCGCCACCTGGTCACCGGCGACGCTGAGCAGCTCCGCGCCGAAGACCGCCCGGAACTCGGATACGCCGAGCACCGACCGGTAGGTCACCCCAGAAGCGGTGCCGCCCACGCCGCCCCTCTCCTCAACCCACGTTCTCGGAGAGTCTGCTCCATTCTACCCTGCGTTGTCGCGGCGGGTTCCCGAGCACGCCTCGAGGAGGCCATCCCGGCGGATCGCCGGGCGCGGAGGACACCATCGGCGTCCCCAATGCGGACGTACGGTGAACCGATGAGCCCCGCCCGCCGGTCCGCGCTGCGCCGCTGGTCGGTCGTGGTGGTCGCGGTGGCGCTGCTGGCCGCGGTTCCCTCGATCGTCGGCGCCCTGCCGGTGGCTCGCTCCGCCACCCCGGTCGGCGACCTGCTGGCCCGGATCCGGGGCTCCGCCGGCGTGGCGTACAGCGGCTACGCCGAGTCGACCGGCGGCCTCTCGCTGCCGGCAATTCCGCGGCTGGGCGGGGTCGACGACCTGTTCAGCGGTACCACCCGGATGCGGGTGTGGTGGGCCGGGCCGAGCCGCTGGCGGGTGGACCGGCTCACGGTCATCGGCGAGACCGACACCTACGCGGCACCCGGAAGCACCTCGGTGTGGGAGAGCGACGACCGCCGCACCACCGCGATCTCCGGTGCCTCGCCGGTGCGGCTGCCGCGCCCCGCCGACCTGCTGCCGGCCGACCTCGGTCGCCGGCTCGCCGGCGCCGCCCGGCCGGCCGAGATAGGCCGGCTGGCCGCCGTGCGGGTCGCCGGCCGTCGGGCCGCCGGCTTGCTGATCCGGCCGGCCGACCCGGCCACCACGGTCGGTGCCATCCGCATCTGGGCCGACCCCGCCAGCGGGCTGCCGCTGCGGGTGGACATCTCCGGGCGCGGCGCGAGCCGCCCGACGCTGCGCAGCTCCTACCTCAACCTGCGACTGTCGCGGCCGGCCGCCGCGCTGACCCGGTTCGTCCCGCCAGTGGACGGTTCGCTGGAGAGCACCGACGCCCCGGACATCGCGGCCGCGATCGAGCGGTTCGCGCCGTACGCGTTGCCCGCCCGGCTGGCCGGGCTGTCGCGGCGGCCCCGGGCGCCCGGGGTGGGCGGGACCGGCGGCACCGCGACCTACGGCGAGGGTTACACGCTGGTGGTGCTGCTGCCGCTGCCCGGCCGACTCGGCCGCTCGACGCTGCGGAGCCTGGGCTCGCCGCCGGCCCGGCCGGTGCTGATCCCCGGCGCCGAAGCCGCCGGGGTGGCCACGCCGCTGGTCTCCGCCCTGGTCGTGTCGGCGGGCGGCGACACCTGGCTGCTGGCCGGCACGGTCGCGCTGAGCACGCTCGTCCGCGGCGGCCGGGAGCTGGTGGCCAACCCGCCGCCGTACCGGCCGGACGCGCCGTGACCGCGGCGATCCGCACCGTCGGGCTGACCAAGCGCTACGGCGGCCTCACCGCGGTCGACGACCTGCACCTCGAGGTGCGCGCCGGCGACCGGTACGGCTTCCTGGGGCCGAACGGCTCCGGCAAGACCACCACGGTGCGGATGCTGCTCGGACTGGTCTACGCCACCAGCGGGACCGTCGAGGTGCTCGGACGGCCGGTGCCGCGGCGCGCCCGCGAGGTGCTGGCGCACGTCGGGGCGTTGGTCGAAGGCCCCGCGGCGTACGGCCACCTGTCCGGACGCACGAACCTGACGCTGCTCGACGCCGCCGGCCCGGGCGGGGCGAGGCGTACCCGCCGGTCCCGGGTGCAGGCGGCGCTGGAGCAGGTCGGGTTGGCCGCGGTCGGCCGCAAGCCCGTGAAGGCGTACTCCCTCGGCATGCGCCAGCGCCTCGGGCTGGCGGCGGCGCTGCTGCGCCAGCCCAGCCTGCTGATCCTCGACGAGCCGACCAACGGGCTCGACCCGCAGGGCATCCGCGAGGTGCGCGACCTGCTCCGCGACCTCAACGAGATCGGCACGACCGTGTTCCTGTCCAGCCACCTGCTCGGCGAGGTCGAGCAGCTGTGCACCCGGATTGGCATCGTCGATCGGGGCCGCCTGGTGCTCCAGGACGACCTGGCGGCACTGCGGGCCCCGACCGGGCGGATCGTCGTCCGCAGCCCGGACGCCGGCCGGGCGGTGGCCCTGCTCGACGGCCGGGTGGCCGCCCGGGACGGGGACCGGCTGCTGGTCCGCGGCAACGACCCGGCCGAGCTCAACGCCCAGCTGGTCCGGGCCGGCCTGCGGGTCGCCGAGCTGCGCAGCGAGGCCCGCAGCCTCGAGGACGTCGTGCTGGAGGTCACCGGCGCCGGCAGCGACCGGGTCGCCGGGTGATCGCCGTCGAGCTGCGCAAGCTGCTGCGTCGGCCGCGGACCTGGGTCACGATCGGGCTGCTCACCGGCCTGCCGACGCTGGTGGCGGTGTTCCTGGCGGTGACCCACGTCGGACCACGGCCGGGGCAGGGGCCGGCGTTCCTCTCCGCCGTGCTCAGCAACGGCGCGCTGTTCCCGGCCGCCGCGCTGGCGATCGTCCTGCCGCTGTTCCTGCCGATCGCGGTGGCGGTCGTCGCCGGTGATTCGATCGCGGGGGAGGCGCAGGCCGGGACCCTGCGCTACCTGCTGGTGCGACCGGTCGGGCGGACCCGGCTGCTCGTCGCGAAGCTGCTTACGGTCACGGTCTTCATCCTGCTCTGCGTGGTGATCGTCGCGGGGACGGCGTACGTCGTCGGCACCCGACTGTTCGGCTCGCACCCGTTGCCGACGATCTCGGGCGGCCCGGCCCTGTCCACGGCCCAGGCGACCACCCGCATCGTCTACACCGTGCTCTACGTCGGCTGGTCGATGCTCGGGGTCGCGGCCTTCGCGGTGTTCTTCTCCACCTGCACCGACTCCCCGCTGGCCGCTGCCCTCGGGGCGCTCGCGGTGCTGGTCACCAGCCAGGTGCTGGTGCTGCTCGATGCGGCGGCGTCGGTCCGCCCCTACCTGCCGACCCGCTACTGGCTGTCGTTCGTGGACTTCTTCCGCGACCCGATCTACTGGCGGGAGGTCCAGCGGGGGGTGGCCCTGCAGGCGGTCTACGTCGTGGTGCTGCTGGGGCTGGCGTGGGCCAACTTCCAGAGCCGGGACATCACCAGCTGAGGTCGCCGGGTCAGCCGCCGCCGAGGGCGCGCAGCGTGGCGCAGTCGGCGGCGGTCGGGGCGCGCAGCGGCGCGACGGACAGCGCGCGCAGCGTCAGCCCCACGGCCAGCGGGTCCGCCGGGAGTGCGCTGTGGCCGACCGACAGGCCGGGGCAGACCGACTGCAGCGGCACGTCGACCGCCCCCGCCAGCGCCGCGGACGCCGGCGGGGTCACGACCTCGTCGTCGGTGGTCCACAGCGAGAGCCACGCCGGTCCGGCCGGTGTCTCGTCACCGGAGTTGAGCTCGCGGAGCAGCGCGCTGCCGGGTGCCAGCTGCTGGCAGGCCTGGGTGCACGCGCCCGGTACGACCGAGACCGCGAGGGCGGCCACCTCGGTGCCGTGCTGCGGGGAGCCCAGCGTGACCACCCGCCGGGCCTTGGCCGACCCGTCGTGCTCGCGCACCCACAGCCGTACGACCACACCCCCGGCCGAGTAGCCGACGAGATCCACCGACGGCGCCCCCGCCCGCAGCGCCCGCTCGACCACCCGGTCGAGCGTGCGGGCCTGCGTGCGCAGGTCGCCGGTGCCGCCGTCCGGGAGTGCTACCACGGTCGCGGCCCGGCCGCTTTCGCGCAGCCTCGCGAGTAGGGGGTCGAACGCCGAGACCCGGCCGCCGTACCCGGGCACCAGCAGCACCGGCCCCGGCCGGTCCTGCGGCGCTCGCGCCCGCGCCGCCGACGGCGAGCGGTCCAGCACAGCGGTGCCGCCGAGCCCGGCGGCGAGCAGCACCGCAGCGGCGAACAGCGCCAGCAGGGTGCGCCGGCGGCGCGGGCTGAGCGCGGAGAGCACGACCCATCCTCGCGTACGCTCGGATCCGTGGCCGCCGACCGGAACGAGGAGCTGAAGAACCTCGACGCGACGCTGTCGTCGGTGGAGGCGGTTCTCGACGTCGACCGGATGAAGTCGGCGCTGGCCGAACTCAACGAGAAGGCCACCGCACCTGACCTGTGGGACGACCAGGACAAGGCGCAGGAGATCACCAGCCGGCTGTCACACCTGCAGACCGACATCGCCCGGCTGGAGGGGTTGCGTCGCCGTCTCGACGACCTGCCGGTGCTCTTCGAGCTCGCCGAGGCGGAGGGCGACGCGGCGACGTTGGCCGAGGCCGAGATCGACCTGGTGGCGCTGCAGAGGTCGATCGGCGAGCTCGAGGTCCGCACGCTGCTCTCCGGTGAGTACGACGAGCGGGACGCGCTGGTGACGATCAACTCGCAGGCCGGTGGGGTCGACGCCGCCGACTGGGCGCAGATCCTGCTGCGGATGTACCTGCGCTGGGCCGAGCGGCACGGTTACCCCACCGAGATCTACGACACCTCCTACGCCGAGGAGGCCGGCATCAAGTCGGCGACGTTCGCGGTGAAGGCGCCGTACGCCTACGGCACGCTCTCCGCCGAGCACGGCACCCACCGGCTGGTGCGGATCAGCCCGTTCGACAACCAGAGCCGGCGGCAGACATCGTTCGCCGGGGTGGACGTGACGCCGGTGGTGGAGTCCAGCGACCACGTCGAGGTCGACGAGAACGACCTGCGCATCGACGTCTACCGCTCCTCCGGGCCCGGCGGCCAGGGGGTCAACACCACCGACTCGGCGGTGCGGATCACGCACCTGCCGACCGGCATCGTGGTCAGCTGCCAAAACGAGCGTTCTCAGCTGCAGAACCGGGCCAGCGCGATGGTGGTGCTGCAGGCCAAGCTGCTCGAACGCCGCCGGCAGGAGGAGCTCGCCACCATGGACGAGCTGCGCGGCGGCAACACCCCGGGCAGCTGGGGCAGCCAGATCCGCAACTACGTGCTGCACCCCTACCAGATGGTCAAGGACACCCGCACCGAGGTCGAGACCGGAAACACCGCCGCGGTCCTCGACGGCGACATCGACGCGTTCATCGAGGCCGAGATCCGCTGGCGGCGCAGCGCGCCGGCGTAGCCGCTCCAAGCCGACTCGACCGGGCCGAGGGCCGGGCCGTAGCGCCGGGTCAGGCCCCGCTGACGTGCGCGGCGAGCAGCATCGCGAGGGCGGCCAGCGCCAGCAGCAGCGCGACCAGCTGCGGGGTCAGCGCCACGCCGCCGGAGTGGTGCAGCTCGGCCCGGGCGACGCGGCAGCTTGCGCAGCGGCCATCGACGACCGGCCCGGCGCAGTTCGCGCAGACCAGGTGCTCGCACGACATCCGCTCGTCCCCTCGCCTCGACTCCGCCGGTCTTCCCCAACAGCTCGACCGTCACGCCCGACCTGCTCAGTGTGCGGCGGCCGGCCCCCGATCGCAGCCATGATCGGTAGACGCTGGGTAGACTGGCCGCCCGTGATGCGCCCATGATCCGCTTCGAGTCCGTGACCAAGGTGTTCCCCTCGACCACCCGGCCGGCGCTGGCCGACGTCACAGTCAACGTCGACAAGGGCGAGTTCGTCTTCCTCGTGGGCCAGTCCGGATCCGGCAAGTCGACGTTCATCCGGCTGGTGCTGAAGGAGGAGCGGCCGTCCTCCGGTCAGATCCACGTCGCCGGCAAGGACCTCCAGCGGTTGTCGCAGTGGAAGGTGCCGGCGCTGCGGCGCACGATCGGCACGGTGTTCCAGGACTTCCGGCTGCTGCCCAACAAGACCGTCTCGGAGAACGTCGCGTTCGCGCTCGAGGTGATCGGCAAGTCCCGCCAGACGATCCGCAGCGTGGTCCCCGAGACCCTCGAGCTGGTCGGTCTCGAGGGGAAGGGCAAACGCCGGCCCGACGAGCTCTCCGGCGGGGAACAGCAGCGGGTGGCGATCGCCCGCGCCTTCGTTAACCGACCCCAGATCCTGCTCGCCGACGAGCCCACCGGGAACCTCGACCCGACGACGAGCGTCGGCATCATGAAGCTGCTGGACCGGATCAACCGCACCGGCACCACCGTCGTCATGGCCACCCATGACGCCGCGATCGTCGACTCCATGCGCCGCCGGGTCGTGGAGCTCGACTCCGGCCGGGTCGTCCGGGACCAGGCCCGCGGCGTCTACGGCTACTCCCGCTGACCCAAGGACCTTCATGCGCGCCCGCTTCGTCCTCTCCGAGATGGCCCTCGGGCTGCGACGCAACCTCACGATGACGGTCGCGGTGATCGTGACCGTCGCGATCAGCTTGGCGCTGCTCGGCGCCGGCCTGCTCATCCGCAAGCAGATCGACACGATGAAGGACTACTGGTACGACAAGGTGGAGGTCTCGGTCTTCCTCCAGAAGGACGTCACGGCCTCGGTCCGGGACCAGATCGGCGCCGACCTGCGCGCCCTGCCGGCGACCAAGACCGTGTTCTACGAGTCGCAGGCGCAGGCCTACCAGAGGTTCCAGGAGCAGTTCAAGGACTCACCCGACCTGGTGAAGAACGTCTCCGCGGACGCGCTGCCCGAGTCCTACCGGGTGAAGCTCAAGGACCCCAAGCAGTACGCCGTGGTGGCTAGTGCTTTCACCGGGCGGCCCGGGGTGGACCAGGTGGTCGACCAGCGCCGGGTGCTGGACCGGTTGTTCCGGGTTCTCAACGGATTCCAGGTGGCCGCGCTGTTCGTGGCCCTGGTCCAGATCGCCGCCGCCGCACTGCTGATCTCCAACACGATCCGGGTCGCGGCATTCAGCCGTCGTCGGGAGACCGGGATCATGCGCCTGGTCGGCGCGTCGAACTTCTACATCCAGCTGCCGTTCCTGCTCGAGGGGGCGCTCTCCGGGTTGATCGGGGCGGCGTTCGCCGGCGGTGCCCTGGCGTTGATCAAGAAGTACTTCGTCGACCAACAGCTCAAGCCGAACTTCCAGTTCACGAACTTCATCGGCTGGGACGCCGTCTTCAACGTGATCCCATGGCTGGTCCTGCTAGGTGTCGGCATGTCGGCGATCGCCTCGTTCGTGACCCTCCGCCGGTACCTGCGGGTCTGAGCGCCGCCACCCCATGCCGAGAGAGACCGGACGCAAGCTGGTCGCGCAGAACCGCAAGGCGCGTCACGACTACGCCATCGAGGACGTCTACGAGGCCGGGCTGGTGCTGACCGGCACCGAGGTGAAGTCGCTGCGCGCCGGTCGGGCCTCGCTGATCGACGCTTTCGGCGTGCTGCGCGACGGCGAGGCGTGGCTGCAGGGCATGCACATCCCCGAGTACACGCAGGGCACCTGGACCAATCACGAGCCGCGCCGGCCTCGCAAGTTGCTCCTGCACAAGGGGGAGCTGCTCCGGTTGATCGGCAAGACCAAGGAGGGCGGCCTGACCCTGGTGCCGCTCTCGCTGTACTTCAAGGACGGCAGGGCGAAGGTCGAGATCGCCCTGGCCCGCGGCAAGAGGTCCTACGACAAGCGCCAGACGCTGGCCACCCGGGACGCCGCCCGCGAGGTCGCCCGCGAGCTGGGCCGCCGGGCGAAGGGCCGCGAGTAGCCGGTGCGCGCTGCGATCCCGGCCGAACGGCGCCGGCGGCGGACCGCCGGACTGGCGTCGGTCGCGGTGGCGACGGGTGTGGTCGCTGCCGGCTGCAGCTCGAGCCCGCCACCCGCCGCCCCGGTCGCCCGGGCGTTCCTTGCCAGCTGGGCCGCCGGGAACTACCCGGCCGCCGGGCGCCGCACCGACGCGGCGCCGGCCGCCGTCGCAGCAGCGCTGCGGCGGCTGGCGACCGACCTTCAGCTCACCTCGACGTCGCTGCGGCTCGGCCGGGTGCGGGCGCACGGCGACCGGGGCGTCGCCGCATTCACCGCGACGCTCGGGCTGCGCGGCCTCGGCGACTGGCGGTACGCCGGCAGCCTGCCGCTGCGGCGTACCGGCGACGGCTGGCGGGTCCACTTCGGCCCGGCGACCATCCACCCGGCGCTGGCGGCGACCGGATCCCGGCTGGTCCGCAGCCGGGAGCTGCCCGAGCGGGGCGCGCTGCTCGACGCCGCCGGCCAGCCGCTGTTCGCCGCCACGCCGGTGGTCGCGGTCGGGATCCGGCCGGGCGGACTGACGGATCGGGCCGGCACCCTGGCGCTGCTGGCGCGCACCACCGGAGCCGACCCGGCCCGGGTCGCGGTCGCGCTCTCCACCGCCAGGCCGACCGACTTCGTCCCGGTGATCACGCTGCGCCGGCCGGCGTACGACGCGGTCCGGGCGCAGCTCCACGAGGTGCCGGGGCTGGTGTTCCGAGCCGGGACGGCGCTGCTGCCGCCGACCACCGGCTTCGCCCGGGCCCTGCTCGGCCGGGTGGGGGAGAGCAGCGCCGAGGTGCTGCGCCGGGCCGGTCCCGGTTACCAGCCGGGCGACCAGCTCGGGCTGTCCGGGCTGCAGGCGGCGTTCCAGGACCGGCTCACCGGCCGGGCCACCGGCGCGGTCACGCTGGTCGACGCCGTCGGTGCGCCGATCAAAACGCTGGTCGGGTTCTCCGGCCGGACAGGCGTGTCGGTGCGCACCACGCTCGACCGGGCGGTGCAGCTCGCCGCCGAGACGGCGCTGACCGGTGTGAGCCGGCCCGCCGCGCTGGTCGCCGTCCGGCCCTCGGACGGCGCGGTCCTCGCGGTGGCCAACCGCCCCACCGACTCCGCGCTCAACCGGGCCTTCACCGGCCGGTACCCGCCCGGGTCGACGTTCAAGGTCGTCACCACGGCGGCGCTGCTCGCCGGCGGACTGCGGCCGACCGAACCGGTCGCCTGCCCGCCGACGATCAGCATCGACGGCAAGACGTTCCGCAACTTCGAGGCCGAGTCCTCCGGCCCGGTGCCGTTCCGCCGCGACTTTGCCGAATCATGCAACACCGCCTTCCTCGGCCTGGCCCGGCGGCTCGACGCCGGCTCGCTGGGCGCGGCCGCGACCGCGCTCGGGGTCGGGGCCGGCTGGACGCTGCCGGTGAGCGCCTTCGCCGGGACGCTGCCGGCTCCCGACGGCCCGGTCGACCTCGCCGCCGACATGATCGGCCAGGGCCGGGTGCTGGTCAGCCCGCTCACCTTGGCGCTCGTCGCGGCGGCGGTCGCCTCCGGGGAGTGGCGGCCGCCGGTGCTGGTCCGCGGTCCGACCGCCACAGCGGCGGCGCCGCCGAAACCACTCGACCCGAGCGTCGTCCAGCCGCTGCGTGAGCTGATGCGGGCGGTGGTCGCCGAGGGGTCAGCCGCGGCGGCGCTCGGCCGGCTGCCCGGGCCGCCGGTGGCGGGCAAGACCGGCACGGCGGAGTTCGGGTCGGGCAACCCGCCGGCCACCCACGCCTGGTTCATCGGCTACCGCGGCGACCTCGCCTTTGCCATCCTGGTCGAGGGCGGCGGAGTGGGCGGCCGGGTCGCCGCTCCGCTGGCCGCCCGGTTCCTCACCGCCCTGCCGGCGCGCTAGCCGATGCGCGACGACGAGGTGCCGTCGTGGTGGCGCCGGCTGGGGCTGCCCGGGCTGGTGGACCTGCACGTGCACTTCCTGCCGGACCGGATGCTGACCAAGGTCTGGGCCTACTTCGCCGCCGCCGGACCGCTGATCGGGCGGGACTGGCCGGTCGCCTACCGGTGGTCGGAGCCCGACCGGCTCGCCCGGCTGCGCGCGCTCGGGGTGCTGGCCTTCCCGTCCCTGCCCTACCCGCACCGGCCCGGGATGGCGGAGTGGCTCAACGACTGGTCGGCGGAGTTCGCCCGCCGTACCCCCGACTGCCTGCCGTCCGCGACGTTCTTCCCGGAGCCGTCGGCGCCGGCGTACGTCCGGGCCGCGCTGGCCGGCGGCTCCCGCATATTCAAGGCGCACCTGCAGGTCGGCGGCTACGACCCCCGCGACCCGGTCCTGGAACCGGTGTGGGGGGAGCTGGCCAGCGCCGGCGTACCGGTCGTGGTGCACTGCGGCTCGGGGCCGACCCCCGGACCGTTCACCGGCGCCGGCCCGATCGGCGCCGTCCTCGACCGCCATCCCCGGCTGGCCCTGGTCGTGGCGCACCTCGGGATGCCCGACTACGCCGACTTCCTCACCCTCGCCGGGCGGCACCCGGGCGTCCGGCTCGACACGACGATGGCGTTCACGGACTTCACCGAGGCCCGTGCGCCGCTCCCACCGGAGCTGCGCCCGGTGCTGCGTGACCTCGGTGACCGGATCGTTCTCGGCTCGGACTTCCCGAACATCCCGTACCCCTACGCGCACCAACTGGAGTCGCTGGAACGGCTAAACCTCGGCTCGGACTGGCTGCGGGCGGTCTGCTATGACAACGGCGCCGCGATCGTGGGGCTGCCGGTCAGGTAGCCCTTGAGCGCGCCGAAGACCTCGCCCCAGCCGTCGGTGTAGTCCTCGGCCGTGTCCTCGTCGATGTCCCCGAACGCGCGGTGGCTGCCGTGCACGGTGGTCCGTCCGGCGTCGGCATCGGAGAGCTCGATCGTCCATACGCTCGCGACCGGGCCGCGGATGCCCATCGGGCCGCGAACGGTGATCCGTTCGTTGGCCGCCAGCACCGAGACGTTGCCGTAGAGCGCGCCGCCACCGGCGCCCCAGTCCTCGTAGAACCGGCCGCCGACGTAGGGCTCGAGCACCACGGTGGCGCCGGCCTTGAACCGGTGCGGCCACCACTGACCCATCCGGCACAGCGCGTCGAAGACCTCCGGCCGCGGCGCCTCGACCGTCACCCGGTTGAACACGTCGATCCGGCCGAGCACCGGCAGCATGTCGGTCATCGCACCCCTCCGGTCCGCTCACCGTGCGTTCCGCCGGTAAGCCTGCCGTACGCCGCGCGTCGGCGCACCGCTGCGGCGGTCTTCCGAGACCGGTCCGCCCTTCGGGCTCGGCCCGCCGCGCACGTGCCACAATGGTCGACGTACCCGCCGTGCAGCTGTGCGGCGGTCCGGCTCCATCGCTCGGGGGTGATTGGTCTCGACTTCGGACGTCGAGGCAGGGGAAGCGGGCCGAGGAAGGCGACGATGATCTCGTTAACCACGAAATGTCGCACAACAAATAAGCGCCGATACCAATCAGCGCGAGTTCGCCCTCGCTGCTTAGCTAAGGGCAACTCTGTCAGCCCGGGAGCGCCTCCGGCCCGGGATCTGGCATCGACAGGGGGCTCACCGCCGGGACCGGCTGCGGGGACCGGCGGGAAATCCCACAGCAGCTGAGCCCGTCACCGGCGCGCCTGCGCGACCGGTGGGGCCGAGAAAAGCGGAGCAGGCTGCGCCCGGAGAAGCCCTGTTTCACTGCCGAAGGACGCGGGTTCGATTCCCGCCACCTCCACTGCTCGACATGGCCCCTGACCTGCGAGAACAGGTCGGGGGCCTCGTCGTTGCAGGACCGTGGGATAACCTTGGGATAACCGAAGCAGACCCGAGGGGGCCGCGATGGCTGCGCTGGTGGACCGCTCGACGGCCACCGAGGCCCGCTGGCAGGTCCGGTGGAAGGCAAGCCGCGGCGCCGCCGGCAGGTCGCAGACCTTCGTCTCGCCTCGCGCCTCGCGCGGCAGGTCGGCGGCCCGGCGCGACGCCGAGCGGCTCAAGGCCTACGTCGACCTGCACCGCAACGACTGCGAGGTCGAGGACGCGCTGGCCGCGCTCGGCTACGTCGACGTGGTCACCAAGGCGACCTCGGCGGGGGAGTCGCTCGCGTCCTGGGCCGAGCGCTGGGCGCTGACCCGGCCGGGTGTCACCGCCCGCTCCAAGCACGACTACCTGACGATCCTGCGGGCGCACGTCCTGCCGGTCCTCGGCCACCTCGCCGTCGACCAGGTCAGCCGGTCCGACGTCGAGGCGTGGGTGATCTCGGTCGAGGGCCGGGTCGCCGCCAAGACGCTGCGCAACGTGCACGGCGTGCTGTCGGGCGTGCTGGAGGCCGCGACGCGGGAGACCCCGCCGCTGCGGCCGGACAACCCGGCCAAGGGTGTGCGGCTGCGGCGCGGGATGGCCTCGGCGGAGGAGATGTGCTTTCTCAGCCACGGCGAGTGGGCGCTGCTGCACCGCTGCCTGGAGCGGACCTCGCGCCTGGGCCGGTCGGTGGACGCCGCGCTCGGGCAGGACCTCGCGCTGCTGCTCGTCGGCTCCGGGATGCGCTACTCGGAGGCGACCGCGCTGCAGGCCCGGCACGTCGACCTGCTGGCGCCGGTGTGCGCCGTGCGGGTCGCGCAGGCCTGGAAGCGCCAGCCCGGCGGGACCTACCTGCTCGAGGAGCCCAAGACCCGGCGCTCGCTGCGGACCGTCACCGTGTCGGAGGAGGTCCGCGACGCGCTCATCACTCGGTGCGCCGGCAAGGCGCCCGACGAGCTGGTGTTCACCACGGTCAGCGGCGGGCAGCTGAAGAACTCCCGGTTCTCCACCTACTACTGGAAGCCGGCGGTGGCCCGGGCCCGGCAGCTGGGGCTGGAGAAGGACCCGCGCATCCATGACCTGCGCCACACGCACGCGTCGTGGCTCATCGCCGCCGGCCGGCCGCTGCCGTCCATCCAGCGACGCCTCGGCCACGAGTCGATCACCACGACTGTCGACACGTACGGGCACCTCATGATCGAGATCGACGAGGGCGACCTGGCAGCCCTGTCGGCGGCGCTGTCGTTCGGCGCGGCTCGTCGTGCCCTCGACGCCGCCAGCGAGGTCCGGGGCCCGGCTGCCCTCAGCGGCCAAGGCATCGCATCGCGACCTTGACCGCCACGGCGGAGGCTACTGCGTGGTGATTGTGGGTTTCTAAGGGCTTGTAAACCCGTCTAATAAAATAGCTTAGACGAGCTTATACACCCTGATACAGTGCGAACCATGGATCCGGTGACCAACCCCTACCGGCCCGGCGCCGGTCGCCGTCCTCCGTTGCTGGCAGGCCGGGAGTCCTTGTTGGAGGGGTTTCAGGTCGTCAGGCGCCGAGCGGAGGAGTACGGCGAGGGAGATCGCAGCTGGGTGCTCAACGGGCTGCGAGGGGTGGGCAAGACGGTGCTGCTCAACGAGCTGCTCACCCAGGTCAGCGAGCGAGGCTGGATCACGGCCAAGATCGAGGCGGGTGGCGCGGCGCCGCTGTCGCTGGCACTGAGTCGAGCCCTCCTGCGCAGTATGCGCTCCGCGACCGGTCGCTACCCGACGTCCCGGCTCGCGCGGCTGCTCGGGGTGTTCACCTCCTTCAGCCTGAAGGTGGACCCCCGTGGGACCGTCGAGCTGGGGCTCGATGTCGACCCCGTCGGCGGCATTGCTGACAGCGGTCACCTGGCCGATGACCTCAGCGCGCTGTTCGAGGTGCTCGGCGAGACGGCGCGCGAGCTGGCCATCGGCGTGCTGATTCTCGTCGACGAGCTCCAAGAGGCGTCTGTTGCTGAGCTGACCGCGTTGAATACCGCCATGCACCACCTGGGCCAGTCCGACACCCCGCTGCCCCTGACCTTCGTGGGTGCTGGTCTGCCCTCTCTGCCGGCACAGCTTGCCGAGGCGACGAGCTATGCGGAGCGGCTGTACGACTACCGCCCGATCGGCCTGCTCTCCGAGCAGGCCTCCCAAGACGCCCTCATCGTGCCGGCGCGAGAACGGCGAGTGGAGTGGAATCCCACCGCTCTGTCGGCAGCGGTCGCTACAGCGCGGGGCTATCCCTACTTCCTGCAGTCCGTCGGCAAGCACGTCTGGGACAACGCCCGCCGCAGCCCTATCAACGACGACGACGTCGAGGTCGGGCTGAACGAGGCCCGCCGGGAGGTTGACGACGGGCTCTACCGCTCCCGCTGGGAACGAGCCACCCCGGCTCAGCGCGACGTGCTGCGAGCCCTCGCCGCGATCGGGGGGGATGATCCCACCGCGGTCGCCGAGATCGCCCGGCGGATGGGCCGGCCCCGTACGTCTGACATCTCCGTGGCGCGCATCGAGCTCATCAAGAAGGGTCTCGTCTACGCGCCCGAGCGAGGGCTTCTCGCCTTCACCGTCCCCGGCATGCATCAGTTCATCGACCGGCAGCCCTGACGGGTCCGGTTCGGTCCGGTCCGGGCGACGCTTCGGCTTCCCCCCGGGTACCGGGCGACAGCCGCCCATGTATCCCGATACCAGGGTGTGACGTCGTTCGAGGCCCAGGCGGACACGGCGGTCGGTGACGTGCGCTGGGACGTGAGCTCAGCGGTCGGGTACGGCCTGATGACGGTTGGCAGCGGCGCTCCGGGCTGTCGAGGTCAGCCGTCGTGGCAGGACAACCTCGGGCTGACCGGTCCTGCCACAGCGTCGGTCCGGCTTCGCGGAGCTTGGCTCAAGATCACTAGTGGACGTCGTGTGATCCGGCTCCGGGCCGTTCCGCGCACCCCCGGCTCCCCCCGTGGCCACGGCGGCGGGGACGGGGCGTGCGTCGCCCAGATCGCCGACGCCTCGGACACGCTCGGGAGGGCGGCGGCACCTCCGGCGGCAACTCTGGCGGCAACCGGGTCAGGTACCACGACGAGGGCGCGGCTGCCGCATCCGCGACTGGAACGGCTCGAGCGGCACCGGCGAACCCGGTTCTACGGCTATGGGACGCGGGGCCGGTGCCCGCCTGCGGCCCGCGGCGGCCGGTCCCCGTCGTCACCCCACGGCGTGGGTAGGCGGTGGGTACGTTCGTGGGGGCAGTCCTGCCCAGCCTGACGGCATGCCCTCGCGCTCCTCGCGCTCGTCGGGGGTGGCCTACCGACAACCGGCTGGGACCGGCGGCAACTGCCGACCCTCGTGCTCGGCAACTGCTGCGGCAATCGCGCCGGTCAGCCTCACTCCATGCGGCGGTCGCGGTCAGGGGAGTCCGGCGTGAACCGGGTGACGCCCGGCTGGCCGCCTGCGTGCTGCGCCCCCCGTTCGGCCGTGCTCGGGGGTCGCGGCGCCGGTGTTCGGAGCCGGTCTTGCGCACATCGTCCCGTGGACCGCACTCACCTGCCGGCCGTCGGGGGTGGGGCGCGGTGATCTCGATCGGCAAGCTGTCCGCCGGCCGGACCGCGGCGGACTACTACCTGACCCGCGAGGCCGGCTGCGAGTTGGAGTACTACACCGGCACGGGCGAGCGTCCCGGTCACTGGCTCGGCCCGGCCGCTGCCGCTCTCGGCCTGTCCGGCGCGCTCGACGGCAGTGGACGGCACGCCCTACGCGCGCTGCTGGGCGGCCAGCATCCCGACGGCACCGTGTTGGCCGGCCCGGTGCTGCGCGCCGACCCGCGCGGGCGGCTGCCCGCCGACCCGCTGGTCGACGCCATCGACGCGGCGGCGGCCAGGGCCCGCGTGGCGACGGTCGGCAGACTGCTCGCCGATCCGGCTCTCGCCGAGTCGTACGCCCAGCTGTCCGCGCCCGGTCGGCTCTCGGTCCCGGCCACGTTGGCCGGCCGGCTGGCGACCGCCGCCGGCTTGGATCCGGCTGCTCTCTACCCGCCTCGGGGCCGCGCGGTCGGGTACACCCGGGCCCTGGAGTTCGACGGAAAGCAGGTCGACGTACGCCGGGCC
Organism: Mycobacteriales bacterium; assembly: GCA_038253225.1. Classification (GTDB taxonomy): domain Bacteria; phylum Actinomycetota; class Actinomycetes; order JALYNC01; family JALYNC01; genus JBBSHH01. Next base: position 24,727 of record JBBSHH010000030.1, read on the forward strand.
GGGCTGGACGTGACGATCTCCGCGCCCAAGAGCGTCAGCCTGCTCTGGGCGTTCGCCGACCCGTACGTCGCCAAGCAGGTCCAGTCCGCGCACC
>JBBSHH010000031.1:0-24762 GCA_038253225.1 Mycobacteriales bacterium
CCCCCACGCCGCGGTTCGTGCCCCCCCCCGGCTGTGCGGGGGGGGGGCCCCGGGGGCCCCCCCCGGCCCCCGGGGGCGCCGGGCCGCGCCGCGCCCCCCAGCGGCGGGCCCCGCCGGGACGGGACGTCGAGGACGACGGGGTCGCCGTCGGCGACCAGCGCGATCGGGCCGCCGTCGGCGGCCTCGGGGGCGACGTGCCCGACGCAGAGGCCGTAGGTCGCCCCGGAGAACCGCCCGTCGGTGACCAGAGCGACGTCGGCGCCGAGCCCCGCGCCCTTGACCGCGGCGGTCACCGCCAGCATCTCCCGCATCCCCGGGCCACCGCGCGGCCCCTCGTAACGGATCACGATGACGTCGCCCGAGCCGATCCGGCCAGCGGTCACCGCCTCCATCGCCGCCGCCTCGCCGTCGAACACCCTGGCGCTGCCCTCGAACCGCAGCGACTCCATGCCCGCGGTCTTCACGACCGCGCCGTCCGGGGCGAGCGAACCGTGCAGCGCGACGATGCCGCCGATCTGGTGGATCGGGTTGGCCAGCGTGTGCAGGATCGTGCCGTCGGGTACCGGCGGGCCGAGCTCGGCGAGGTTCTCGGCGACCGTCTTACCGGTCACCGTCATCGCGTCACCGTGCAGCAGGCCGGCGTCGAGCAACACCTGCATGACGACCGGTACGCCGCCCACCCGGTCGACGTCGTTCATCACGTACCGGCCGAACGGCTTGACGTCGGCGATGTGCGGCACCCGCCGCCCGATCCGGTTGAAGTCCTCCAGGTCGAGCTCGACCCGGGCCTCGTGCGCGATCGCCAGCAGGTGCAGCACCGCGTTGGTGGAGCCGCCGAGGGCCTGCACGACCGCGATCGCGTTCTCGAACGCCTCCCGGGTGAGGATCCGCCGGGCCGTGATCCCGAGGTCGAGCAGCCGCAGCACGGCCTCGCCGGAGTCCTCGGCGTACATCGCCCGCCGGCTGTCCGGTGCGGGTGCGGAGGAGCTGCCGGGCAGCGCCATGCCGAGCGCCTCCGCGGCGCTGGCCATCGTGTTCGCGGTGAACATCCCGCCGCAGGCGCCTTCGCTGGGGCAGGCGGCCCGCTCGATCTCCCCCAGCCGGTCGTCGTCGATGAGGCCGCGGGCCCGGGCGCCGATGGCCTCGAACACATCCTGGATCGTGACCTGTGTGCCGTCGCGCAGGAAGCCCGGCAGGATCGAGCCGCCGTAGAGGAACACCGCCGGGAGGTCCATCCGGGCCGCGGCCATCAGCATGCCGGGCAGCGACTTGTCGCAGCCGGCCAGCAGCACCATCGCGTCGAACCGCTCGGCGTGCATGACCAGCTCGACCGAGTCCGCGATGACCTCCCGGCTGACCAGGCTCGCGCGCATCCCCTCGTGGCCCATCGAGATCCCGTCCGAGACCGAGATCGTGGTGAACTCGAGCGGGAAGCCGCCGGCCCGGCGGACCCCCTCCTTGGCCGACCTGGCGAGCCGGGCCAGCGGCAGGTTGCAGGGGGTGACCTCGTTCCAGGAGCTGGCGACGCCGACCTGCGCCTTGTTCCAGTCCTCGTCGCTCATCCCGACCGCCCGCAGCATCGCCCGGGCTCCGGCCCGCTCGAACCCGTCCGTGACGTCCCGGCTGCGCAACTTACGGTCGCTCATGGCATCCCCCGGCGTACGTGGCTGGCGGGGCGCCACTCTACGACGGCCGCCGGCCCGGTCAGTAGCCGTCGCTCACCACGTTGATCAGCGGCCGGCCGGCGACGTAGCGCTCGATCTGTTCGCGCACCAGCCGGTAGGCGCGCGGCTGGAAGATCGTGGTGGAGCCGGCGACGTGCGGGGTGAGCAGCAGGCCGGGTGCCGACCACAGCGGATGGCCGGCGGGCAGCGGCTCCGGGTCGGTGACGTCGAGCGCGGCCCGCAGCCGGCCGGCGGAGAGCTCGGCGAGCAGCGCGTCGGTGTCGAGCACCGGACCGCGGGCGGCGTTGACGACCAGCGCTCCGTCCGGCAGCCGGGCAAGGAACCGCGCGTCGACGAGTCCCCGGGTCTGCGGGGTCATCGGCACGACCAGCACGACGACGTCGGCGTGCGGCAGCAGCGCGGGCAAGTCCGTCACGGCGTCGACGCCGTCGCGGGCCGACCGGGCGACCCGCGCGACGACCACCTCGAACGGCGCCAGCCGGCGCTCGACCGCCGCGCCGATCGACCCGTAGCCGACGATGAGGACCCGCTTGCCGAACAGCACGTCGGTGTTGGCGTAGTCCCAGCGGCCGGCCGCCTGGGCGCGGGCGAACCGGGGAAACTCGTGCAGCGCCGCCAGCGTCGCGGTCAGCACCCACTCGGCGGTGCTGGGGTCGTGCACGCCGCGGGCGTCGCAGAGCAGCACGCCGTCGGGCAACCGGCCGACGAACGCGTCGACGCCGGCGGTGAGCGTCTGGACGACCCGCAGCCGAGGCAGCCGGGACAGCGCCTGCGCGCCGGTCGCCCCGGCCGGGAACGCCGGCACCAGCATCTCGACGTCGCCGGCCGGCGCCGGTGGCTCGCCGGCGCCATCCCAGACTGCGACGTCCACCCCGGCCGGCAACCGCCCCAGCAGCTCGGCGCCAGCCGTGGTCGGCACCAGCACCCGCACCTGCGTCGCCACCTCCCGCGCCCCGGCTCTAGGGCAAAGGCCGCGCGATACCGGCCGCCGCGGCACCCTAGTGCGGTCCCCGGGCCGGCGGTCGCCCGAGGGCAACCGGGGGGTCCGTCGGGTCCCCCTCCCCGGTGATCCATAGCGACGGAGCCGCTCCCGGCGCGGCTGGTTCGCTACGGATCACCGGTGGGCGCGTCGGCCGCGGGGGGAGCTCGTCCCGGCGCCGGCGCAGGTAGTCGCGCTCGACCCGGTTGCGCACCAGCTCGAGCGCCGCGTCGTACGCCGCCGCGGCCTCCCCGGTTCGGCCCAGCCGGCGCAGCAGGTCGGCGCGGGCGGCCGGCAGCAGGTGCGATCCGGGCAGCCGGACCGGCTGCAGCGCCGCCAGGCCGGCGGCCGGCCCGTCGGCCATCCCGACCGCCACCGCCCGGTTCAGCTCGACGACGGGGGACGGCGCCACCCGGCCCAGCGCGTCGTAGAGCGCCACGACCAGGCCCCAGTCGGTGTCCGCGGCGGTGCGGGCGTCGGCGTGCGCCACCGCGATGGCGGCCTGCAGCGTGTACGGGCCGGCGGGCGGCCGGCGCAGCGCGGCGACCACGAGGTCGTGGCCTTCGCCGACCAGATCCCGGTCCCAGCGCGACCGGTCCTGCTCGTCCAGCGTCACCAGCCGGCCGGCGCCGTCGGTGCGGGCCGGGCGGCGCGCCTCGGTGAGCAGCAGCAGCCCCAGCAGGCCGGTGACCTCCGGCTCGGCCGGCAGCAGCCGGTGCAGCACCCGGGCCAGCCGGATCGCCTCGGTGGATAGCGCCGGCCGGGTCAGCGCGGTCCCGCCGGTGGCGAGGTATCCCTCGGTGAACACGAGGTAGACGACGGCCAGCACCGACGGCAGCCGGGCCGGCAGCTCCGCGGCGCTGGGCACCCGGTAGGGGATCCCGGCATCGCGGATCTTGCGCTTGGCCCGGACCAGACGCTGGGCGACCGTCGACTCCGAGACGAGGAAGGCCCGCGCGATCTCGGCGGTGTCCAGGCCGGCGAGGGCCCGCAGGGTCAGCGCCACCCGGGCGGCCGGGTTCAGCGCCGGATGGCAGCAGGTGAAGAACAGCCGCAGCCGGTCGTCGGGTATCGCGGAGGTGTCCATCGCTTCCGGCCCGAGAGCCACCTCCTGCTCGAGCAGCGCCCGCTTCGCCGCGAACGTCCGGTCGCGGCGCAGCCGGTCGTACGCCCGGTGCCGCGCGGTCGTCAGCAGCCAGGCACCCGGCCGGTCCGGCACGCCGTCGCGCGGCCAGCGGTCCAGCGCCACGGCCACGGCGTCCTGCGCCACCTCCTCGGCGAGGTCGAGGTCACCGAGGAGGCGGACCAGGCTGGCCACGAGGCGGCCCCACTCGGCGCGGTAGACCGCCTCGACCCGGCCGCGGACGTCGTCAGTTGTTGGCGACGACAGGGCGGACCTCCACGGTCCCGGTCCGGGCCGCCGGGCAGAGCTTCGCCCAGTGCAGCGCCGCGTCGAGGTCGGCGCAGTCGATGATGTAGAAGCCCCCGAGCTGCTCGCGGGTCTCCGCGAACGGCCCGTCGGTGACCAGCTGCTCGGCGCCGGCCGCCCCGCCCCGGATCGAGGTGGCGCTCGACACCGGCTGCAGATGCTCCCCGCCCCGCATGACCCCCGCGTCGATGAGCAGCTGGGTGTACTCGGCGTACTCCTTGTGCATCTGCTCGCCGTCGTGCTCGCTCACCGTCGCGTACGTCGACTCGTCCTCGTAGATCAGTACGGCGTAGTGCATGGGCCCTCCCGGGGCTGACGACTGCGGCGGCGCCCTGCCGCCACTATGACGACGAACGCGCCCGGCGTACATCGACAGTCGGGGACCGGGCGTCGTCGCGGCAGCCCGTCAGCGCAGCAGCGCCGCCAGCGCGGTCCACACCTCGGTCGTCGCCGCCCGCGCGGCATCGACGAACGGGGTCATCACCAGGAAGCTGTGCACCAGCGTCGGGTACCGGAGGTGCGTGACCGCGACACCGCAGCCGGCCAGCCGCTCGGCGTACGCGTCGCCCTCGTCGCGCAGCGGGTCGAAACCCGCGGTTGCGATCACCGCCGGGGGCGCCCCGGTCAGGTCGGCGGCGGCGAGCGGCGAGGCACTCGGGTCGGCCGGGTCGGCCGGCGCGTACTGCCGCCAGTACCACGCCATCCCGCGCGCGGAGAGCCCGTAGCCCTCGGCGTTCTCGTGGTACGACGGCAGCGCCATCGACGCGTCGAGCACCGGGTAGACCAGCGCCTGCGCGGCCAGCGGAGGGCCGTCGTCGTCCCGGCAGCGCAGCGCGACGACCGCCGCCAGGTTGCCGCCGGCGCTGTCCCCGGCGACGGCGAGCGGCGCGTCCGGCTGCGCCGCGGCCAGTGCGCGCACCACCGCGCCGGCGTCCTCGACGGCGGCCGGGAACGGGTGCTCCGGCGCGAGCCGGTAGTCCACCGCGACCACGGTGGCGCCGGTGGTGACGCAGAGCCGGCGGCAGACGTCGTCGTGGGTGTCGAGGTCCCCCACCACCCAGCCGCCGCCGTGGAAGAACGCGACGACCGGCCCGGCCGGCAGGGCCGCGCTCGGCGCGTAGCGCCGGACCGATACGCCGGCCAGCACCTGCGCGCGCACCTCCCCGACCGGCTCCGGCGGCCCCGTCGCACGGCGGCGGGCGGCCAGCGCGTCGAGGGAGCGCCGGCGAGCGGCGGACGGGGTGAGCTCGGAGACGTCGGGCAGGTCGGCGGCGGCGCCCAGCACGTCGCGCACCTGCGGGTCGAGGCCCATGGGAGCGCACTGTGCCGCAACCGGACCGGTGGGCGCACCGGACGGGTCGGGCGGTGCCTCCCGACGTAGAGTGGGGCCGGTCATGGTCCGCCCCCGGTCGTCCGCCGCGCCGCGGTCCCGCGGATGACGAGCGGGGCGATCTCGACGGGTGTGCCTGCCCTCGCGGTCCGCACCGTCCCGGTCGACGACCCGGGAGACCTGCTGACCCACCTCCCCCGCCCCGACGGGCTGGCCTGGGTGCGCCGCGGTGAGGGGCTGGTCGGCTGGGGCGAGGCGGCCCGAGTCCTCGTCGGCACCGGACCGGACCGGCTGGCCCGGGCGGCCGCGGAGCTGGCCGAGCTGTTCGCCGAGGCCGAGGTGTCCGACCCGGTCGGGACGCCCGGCAGCGGCCCGGTGGCCTTCGGGGCGATCACGTTCGACCCGCTCTCGGCCGGGTCGACGCTGCGCATCCCGGCGGTGGTCCTCGGCCGGCGGGACGGTCGGTCCTGGCTGACCACCATCGGCTCGCCCGGCGCCCCGCCGCTGGTCCCGCGATCGGCAGCGCGGCCGGCTCCGGGACCGGTCCTGCGGCCGGTCGCGGTCGCACCGGCGGGCATCCGCTACACCGGCTCGACGCTGCCCGACGACGGCTGGCTGGCCGCGGTCCGCAGCGCGGTCGAAGCGATTCGCGCCGGTCGGCTGGACAAGGTGGTCCTCGCCCGCGACCTCTACGCCGAGGCCCCCGGGCCGCTCGACCCGCGGGCGGTGGCGGGCCAGCTGGCCGAGCGGTTCCCCGACTGCCACACGTTCGCGGTCGACGGGCTGGTCGGGGCGACGCCGGAGCTGCTGGTGCGGCGGACCGGGCAGCGGGTGCAGTCCCTGGTGCTCGCCGGCTCAGCCCCCCGCGGGCTCGACGCCGCCGGCGACGCGGCCCTCGGCGCCGGGCTGCTCGCCTCCGTCAAGGACCGTCAGGAGCACGCCCTGGCCGTCGAGTCGGTCCGCGGCCCGCTCGAGCCGTTGTGCGACAGGCTGGCCGTCGACCCGGCCCCGTGGCTGCTCCGGCTGGCGAACGTGCAGCACCTGGCGACCCGGGTGCGCGGCTCGCTGGTCGTGGCCGCGTCCGCGTTCGAGCTGGCCGCGGCCCTGCACCCGACCGCGGCGGTGTGCGGGACGCCGACCGAGGCGGCGCTGGCGACGATCCGCGAGCTCGAGGGCATGGACCGGGGCCGATACAGCGGCCCGGTGGGCTGGGTCGACGCGGCCGGCAACGGCGAGTGGGGCATCGCGCTGCGCTGCGCGGAGCTACGCGGCAACCAGGCCCGGCTCTTCGCCGGTGGCGGCATCGTCGCCGACTCCGACCCGGCCGCGGAACTGGCCGAGACACGGGTCAAGCTGCAGGCGGTCCAGTCCGCGCTGTAGCCGGTCGGCCCCCCGGCCACGGTCCCTACTCCCCGAGGGCGGCGGCGACCGCAGCCCGCAGCCGGTCGTGCAGCGCGGCGTTCGCCGCCCGGTCGGTGCGCACCTCCACGAGCGCCAGGCCGGCTGATTCCCGCAGCAGCGCCGGCAGGTCCGCCAGCCGGTCCAGCCGCGCGTACCCGGCGCCGCTGACCGCGGCCAGGGCGGCCAGGTCGGCCCGGTGCGGTGTTCCGAAGATCCGCTCGAAGCCGGCCGAGCCGGCCGGCGGCAGCATCGAGAAGATCCCGCCGCCGTCGTTGTTCACCACCACCAGCGTCAGGTCGGGGCGGGGCTCGTCCGGGCCGAGCAGCAGGCCGTTGGCGTCGTGGAGCAGCGAGAGGTCGCCGAGCAGCGCGTACGCCGGACCCCCGTGCGCCAGCGCCGCGCCGACCGCCGTCGACACCAGGCCGTCGATGCCGCTGGCGCCGCGGTTCGCGACGACCCGCAGCCCGTCCCGCGGGCGCATGGCGAGGTCGAGGTCGCGGACCGGCATGCTCGAGCCGGCCAGCAGCAGCGACCCCGCCGGCAGGCAGTCGGCCAGGTCGCGGGCCAGCCCCGGCTCGGTGGGCGCATCGGCGGCGTCGAGCATCGCGTCCAGGACCGCCCGCCCGCGGCGATCCGCGGCCCGCCACGCCACGAGCCAGCCGGAGGGCGCGGCGCCGTCCGCGGGCAGCGTCGCCGGCAGCGCCGCGGCCAGCGCCGCCGCGGCCACCGGCAGCACCCCGGCCACCGACCGGGTCGGGTCCGCCCACCGGTCGGAACGGTCCAGCAGCACCTGCTCGACCCCGCTGCCGAGCAGCCCGAGCAGCGGTCGGGACAGCCCCGGCCGGCCGACGGTGAGGATCATCTCGGGTCGGTGCCGGCCGACCCAGCCCGCGGCGCCGAGCAGCCCGGCGTACGTCGAGATCGCGTTCGGGCCGCCGCGGGCCGAGCTCACCGGCTCGGCGAGCAGCGGCCAGCCGGCACGTTCGGCCAACGCCCGCACCCCGGCCGGGTCGCCGCCGCCGGCCCCGGCGACGACCAGACCGCGCTCGGTGCCCGCGATGCGCGCCACCAGGTCGGCCGGCACCGCGGTGCGGCCGGCCGGCTCGACGACCGTCCACGGCCGACCGTCGGCGCGCCCGGCGAGGGGCTCCGACCACGACGGGTCGCCGTCGGGGAGCAACGGCTCCCGGAACGCCAGGTTGAGGTGCACCGGGCCGGTGCTGGCGGCCGCCCAGGCGCGGCAACCGAGCGAGCGCCAGTACGCCGCCATCCCGGGCCGGTCCTCCGGCACGCCCACCTCGGCGAACCAGCGCACCGCCGCGCCGTAGAGCTTGACCTGGTCGACGGTCTGGTTGGCGCCGGTCCCGCGCAGCTCGGGCGGCCGGTCGGCGGTGAGCACCAGCAGCGGTACGCCGGCCTCGGACGCCTCCAGCACGGCCGGGTGCAGGTTCGCCGCCGCCGTCCCGGAGGTGCACACCAGCACCGCCGGACGGCCGGTGACCCGGCCCAGCCCGAGCGCGACGAACGACGCCGACCGCTCGTCGATCCGCACGTGCAGCCGCAGCCGCGCATCGGCGTGCAGCGCCAGCGCCAGCGGCGCGGACCGCGACCCGGGCGCCAGCACCGCGTCGGTCAGCCCGCAGCGGACCAGCTCGTCGACGAGGACGGTGGCCAGCGCGGTGGCCGGGTTCAGCGCTGCCCCGTCCGCGGGCCGTTCGACCTCATCGCCGGTCGAGCTCGGCGGCCGCCGCCGCCAGCCGCTGCTCCCAGCGCCGCGCCGCCGGCCCGGTGACCTCGACCGCCGCCAGCGCCGCCTCGTCGACAGCCGGCCGGCGTACCTCGAGGTAGCCGTCCACCGGCCGCAGCGGCGCGGCCACCACGTCGGCCGTCAGCAGCGCGACCGTGCCGAGGCCGCAGGCGTAGGGCAGCGCCGGCAGGGCCGCGGCCAGCGCGAGCCCGGCCGCGATCCCGACCGAGGACTCCACCGCCGAGGAGACCACGACCGGCAGCCCGCAGGCGTGCGCGACGTCCAACGCGGCCCGCACGCCGCCCATCGGCGCCACCTTGAGCACGACGAGGTCGGCGGCACCCAGCGCGACGACCCGCTGCGGGTCGGCGGCGTTGCGGACCGACTCGTCCGCCGCGACCGGCACGTCCACCCGCCGCCGTACCTGCGCCAGCTCCTCCACGGCCGCGCACGGCTGCTCGACGTACTCCAGGTCGAACAGGTCGAGCCGGCGGATCATCCGAACCGCGGTGTCGACGTCCCAGCCGCCGTTGGCGTCCACCCGCACCCTGCCGTCCGGTCCCAGCGCCGAGCGGACGGCCTCCACCCGGCGCAGGTCCTCGACCGGCGCCTGGCCGGCCTCGGCCACCTTCACCTTGGCGGTGCGGCAGCCGCTGTCGCGCACGATCGCGTGCGCCTGCTCGGGGTCGACCGCCGGCACCGTGACGTTGACCGGCACCCGGTCCCGGACCGGCGCCGGCCACTGCCCGTCGGCGCCCTCCCGGGCGGCGGCCAGCCAGCGGGCGCAGACCCGGGGTGGGTACTCGGCGAAGGGCGAGAACTCCCCCCAGCCGGCGGAGCCCTCGACCAGCAGCCCTTCCCGGCTGGTCACACCGCGGAAGCGGTGCCGCAGCGGGATCGAGAAGACCCGGTGCCCCCCGGCGGTCACGGCCGCTTCGGGAACTTCGCGAAGTCCGGGCGCCGCTTCTCGACGTAGGCGTCGCGGCCCTCCTGGGCCTCGGCCGACATGTAGTAGAGCAGGGTCGCGTCGCCGGCGAGCTGCTGGATGCCGGCCAGGCCGTCGTCGGCGGCGTTCAGCGACGCCTTGAGCAGCCGCAGCGCCAGCGGCGAGTGGGCCAGCATCTCCCGGCACCACGCGACGGTCTCCGCCTCCAGCCGGTCCAGCGGGACGACCGCGTTGACCAGCCCCATGTCCAGGGCCTGCGCCGCGTCGTACTGCCGGCACAGGAACCAGATCTCCCGCGCCTTCTTCTGGCCGACGCTGCGGGCCAGCAGCCCGGAGCCGTAGCCGCCGTCGAAGGAGCCGACCCGCGGCCCGGTCTGCCCGAAGCGGGCGTTGTCGGCGGCGATCGTCAGGTCGCAGACGACGTGCAGCACGTGGCCGCCGCCGATCGCATAGCCGGCCACCATCGCCACCACCGGCTTGGGCGTACGCCGGATCTGGATCTGCAGGTCGAGCACGTTGAGCCGGCCGACGCCCTGCGCGTCGCGGTAGCCGTCGTCGGCGCGCACCCGCTGGTCGCCGCCGGAGCAGAACGCCTCGTCGCCGGCGCCGGTGAGGATGATGACACCGACGGACGGGTCGTCCCGGGCGGTGTCGAACGCGGCCGAGAGCTCGAACAGGGTCGTCGGCCGGAACGCGTTGCGTACCTCAGGCCGGTTGATCGTGATCTTGGCGATGCCCTCGGCGGTGTCGTACCAAATGTCCTCGTAGTCCCCGCCCCGCTGCCAGTCGATCACGCCCGTCCTTCCCCACTCGCCCCGCTCGCCCGGCCCGTTAGCCTAACGGCGATGACCGGCCGGCTCCTCTGCGCAGTCGTGCTGCCGCCGGGTCCCGCGCTCCTCGATGCCCTGCGGGCCGCGCTGGACGGCGGCCCCGCCCTGCTGCCGATCTCCCCCGACCTGCCGGTCGGCCTGCGCGAGGGGCTGCTCGCGACGCTGCGGCCACACCGGCTGGTCACCGCGGCGGGCACCGTGGCGCTGGCCGACCCGGAGCCGCTCGACGCCGACGTGGCGCTGGTGGTCGCGACCTCGGGGTCGACCGGCCGGCCGAAGGGCGTGCAGCTCTCCGCCGCGGCACTGCGGGCGTCGGCGACCGCCAGCCTGTCGAGGCTGGCCGCCGGGCCCGGCGACCGGTGGCTCTGCTGCCTGCCCGCCGACCACGTCGCCGGCGTCCAGGTGCTGGTGCGGGCCGTGGTCGGCGGCACCGAGCCGGTCGTGCACCCCCGGTTCGAGCCGGCGGCGGTGGCCGGCGCGGACGCCGAGTGGGTGTCGCTGGTGCCGACCATGCTGCACCGGCTGCTGGTCGCGGGTGTGGACCTCGGCCGCTGGACCGGGATCCTGCTCGGCGGCGCGGCGCCGCCCCGGTCCCTGGTCGCCGCGGCCCGGGCGGCGGGCGCTCGGGTCGTGACGACGTACGGCATGAGCGAGACCGCGGGCGGCTGCGTCTACGACGGCAGCCCACTCGACGGGGTGCAGGTCAGGGTCGGCCCGGACGACCGGATCGGGATCCGCGGGCCGGTGCTGTGCTCCGGCTACCGGCTGGCCCCGTCGCCGGTGGTGGACGGCTGGCTGCGGACGGGTGACCTGGGGCGCTGGACGCCCGACGGGCGTCTCGCCGTGCTGGGCCGGGTCGACGACGTCATCACCACCGGCGGGGAGTCGGTGGCGCCGGCGACCGTGGCGACGGTGCTGGGGGGGCACCCGGGCGTCGCCGAGGTCGCCGTTCTCGGCCGGCCGGACCCGCAGTGGGGTGAGCGGGTGGTGGCGGTCGTCGTACCCGCCCCCGGCGCCCGGCCACCGACGCTCGCCGAGCTCCGGGCCTACGCCGCCGCCGAGCTGCCGCGGGGCGCGTTGCCGCGCGAGCTCGAGATCGTCGACCGGCTGCCGCTGCTGCCGGGCGGCAAGGTCGACCGGCTGGCGCTGCGGGACCGCTGAGCTGGGGTCTCAGCCGGCGGCCAGCCGCTCGAGCAGCAGCTCGCGGACCCGGGCCGCGTCGGCGGAGCCGCTCGTCGCCTTCATCACCGCGCCGACCAGCGCGCCGGCGGCGGCCACCTTGCCGCCGCGGACCTTCGCCGCGATGTCGGGATGCGCGGCGATGGCGGACTCGACAGCCGCGCCGAGCGCGGAGTCGTCGCTGACGACCCGCAGCCGCCGCGTCGCGACCACCGCGTCCGGGTCGCCCTCCCCCGCCAGTACGCCGTCGAGAACCTGCCGGGCGAGGGTGTCGGTCAGCGTCCCGTCGGCGACCAGGGCGACCACCCGGGCCACCTGTGCCGGCGTGAGCGGGAGGTCGGCCGGCTCACTGCCGGTCTCGTTGGCCCGCCGGGCCAGCTCGCCCAGCCACCACTTGCGCGCCTCGGCCGCCGGCGCCCCGGCGGCGACGGTCGCGGCGACCAGGTCCAGCACACCGGCGTTCGCCATCGCGGCCAGCTCCGACGGCGCGGCACCGAGGGATTCCGCGAGTCGGCGGCGGCGTACGGCGGGGAGCTCGGGCAGCGCCGCCCGGATCGACTCGACCCACTCCGGCGGCGGCGCCAGCGGCACCAGGTCCGGCTCGGGGAAGTAGCGGTAGTCCTCGGCCTGCTCCTTGCTGCGGCCGGCGGTGGTGGTGCCGGTCTCCTCGTGGAAGTGCCGGGTCTCCTGGGTCACCCGCCCACCGCCGTCGAGCACGGCGGCCTGGCGGACCACCTCGTGCCGCACCGCCCGCTCCACCGACCGCAACGAGTTGACGTTCTTGCTTTCGGTCCGGGTGCCGAGCACGCCGGAGCCGCGCGGGGAGAGCGAGAGGTTGACGTCGCAGCGCAGCGACCCCTCCTCCATCCGTACGTCGGAGACGCCCAGCGCCCGCAGCAGCTCGCGCAGCTCGGTGACGTATGCCTTGGCCACCGCGCCGACCCGCTCCCGGGTGCCGGGCACCGGTCGGGTGACGATCTCGACCAGCGGGATCCCGGCTCGGTTGTAGTCGACCAGCGAGTGGTCCGCGCCGTGGATGCGCCCGGTGGCGCCCCCCACGTGCAGGGACTTGCCGGTGTCCTCCTCGAGGTGCACCCGCTCGATCTCGACCCGGTAGGTCTCGCCGTCGACGTCGGTGTCGAGCCATCCGTCGACGCAGAGCGGCTCGTCGTACTGGCTGATCTGGTAGTCCTTCGGCATGTCCGGGTAGAAGTAGTTCTTCCGGGCGAACCGCGACCATGGCGCGATCGAGCAGTGCAGCGCCAGCCCGATCATCACGGTGTAGCGGATCGCCGCCTCGTTGGTGACCGGCAGCGAGCCGGGCAGCCCCAGGCAGACCGGGCAGGTCTGGGTGTTGGGCGCCGCGCCGAACGTCGTCGGGCAGCCGCAGAACATCTTCGACGCGGTGCCGAGCTCGACGTGCGTCTCCAGCCCCAGGACCGGGTCGTAGCGGGTCAGCGCGTCGTCGTAGGTCGTGGTGGTGCTCACAGCGCCGGAGCCTCCTGGAGCAGCGGCCCGCCGCGCCGGTCGTCCAGCGCGCGTTCGAGCGCCGCCGCGACGCCGTACATCCGGTCGTCGGCCAGCGTCGGCGCCATCACCTGCAGCCCGACCGGCAGCCCGTCGTCGGGGGAGAGCCCGGCCGGGACCGACAGCGCCGGGCCGCCGGCGAGGTTGGACGGGATCGTGCAGATGTCGTTGAGGTACATCGCCAGCGGGTCCTCGACCCGTTCCCCGATGCGAAAGGCCGTCGTCGGCGTGGCCGGTGAGACCAGCACGTCGACCGACTCGAACGCCGCCGCGAAGTCGCGGCTGACCAGCGTGCGGACCTTCTGCGCCTGCCCGTAGTAGGCGTCGTAGTAGCCGGAGGACAGCGCGTAGGTGCCGAGGATGATCCGGCGCTTGGCCTCCGCACCGAAGCCGGCCGCCCGGGTGCGGGCCATCACCTCCTCGGCGCCGGCCGTCCCGTCGTCGCCGACCCGTAGCCCGTAGCGCATGGCGTCGAAGCGGGCCAGGTTCGACGAGCACTCGCTCGGCAGGATCAGGTAGTAGGCGGCCAGCGCGTACGGGAAGTGCGGGCAGCTGACCTCCTGCACCTGCGCGCCGAGCTCGGTCAGCAGGTCGACCGCCTCGGTGAAGCGCTGCTCCACACCGGCGGCGTACCCCTCGCCGGAAAGCTCTTGAACCACCCCGATCCGCATCCCGGCGACGTCCGCGCGACGGGCCGCCTCGACCACCGGCGGCACCGGCGCGTCGATGCTGGTGGCGTCTTTTGGGTCGTGGCCGGCGATCGTCGCGTGCAACAGCGCCGCGTCGAGAACGGTGCGGGCGACCGGCCCCGCCTGGTCGAGCGAGGAGGCGAGTGCGACCAGGCCGTAGCGGGACACCCCGCCGTACGTCGGCTTCGCCCCGACCGTGCCGGTCAGCGCGGCGGGCTGCCGAATCGAGCCGCCGGTGTCGGTCCCGATCGCGAGCGGTGCCTCGTAGGCGGCCACCGCCGCCGCGGAGCCGCCGCCGGACCCGCCCGGGATCCGGTCGAGGTCCCACGGGTTGTGCGTCGGGCCGAACGCGGAGTGCTCGGTGGAGGAGCCCATCGCGAACTCGTCCATGTTGGTCTTGCCGAGGATCACCACCCCGGCGTGTCGCAGCCGGGTGACGACGGTCGCGTCGTAGGGCGGCCGCCAGCCCTCGAGGATCCGCGACCCGCAGGTCGTCGGGACCCCCCGCATGACCAGCACGTCCTTGAGCGCCAGCGGAACGCCGGCCAGCGGGCCGAGCGGCTCCCCCCGGGCCCGGCGGTCGTCGACGGCGGCGGCCGCGGCCAGCGCACCGTCGGCGTCGACGTGGAGGAAGGCGTGCACGCGCTCGTCCACGGCGGTGATCCGGTCCAGGTGCGCGGTGGCGACCTCGGCGGCGGAGACGTCGCCACGAGCGATCCGGGCGGCGGTCTCGACGGCGGTGGCGGTGACGAGATCGCTCATGCCTCGGCGTCCAGGATCCTCGGCACCCGGAACCGGCCGCCCTCGGCGGCCGGTGCGGCGCCCAGCACAGCCTCGACCGGCAGCGACGGGAGGACCTCGTCCCGGCGCAAGACGTTGGTCAGCGGCACCGGGTGCGAGGTGGGTGGGATGTCGGCCGCGGTCACCTCGCCGACCCGGGCGACCGCGCCGAGGATGACGTCGAGCTGGGCCGCCAGCGAGTCCAGCTCGTCGTCGGAGAGGGCGAGCCGGGCCAGCCGGGCCAGCTGCGCCACCTCGGCGCGGGTGATCGTGGGCATGCCGCGAGTCTAGGGATCGCCGCCCGGCGTCCCGCTCATCGCACGCCTGCGGCCGGTCAGGCCAGCCGCTCGAGGGCGCCGGCCACCACCGACAGCTTGCGCCGGGAGACGCCGTGGCCGACGAGCCACGGGGTGGCCAGGGCGGCCGGCATTGGCCGGCTGAGGTAGTAGCCCTGCGCGGCGGCGCAGCCGAGCGCGGCGAGCCGTTCCCACGCCTCGGCCGTCTCGACGCCCTCGGCGACGACCCGCAGCCCGAGCGCCCGCCCAAGCTCGATGATCGTGCGGACGATCGCGGCGTCCTCCTCCTGCACGAGCATCCGCTGCACGAACGACCGGTCGATCTTGATCTCGCTGACCGGCAGCCGCTTGAGGTGCACCAGCGAGGAGTAGCCGGTGCCGAAGTCGTCGAGGCTGAGCTCGAGACCCAGCGCGGCCAGCGCCCGCAGCGTGGCGGCGGCCCGGGTCGGGTCGGACATGAGTACGCCCTCGGTGATCTCGAGCTGCAGCAGCGACGCGGGCACCCCGTGCCGGGCCAGACCGGCCCGCAGGAACTCCGGGAACGCGACGTCGTGCAGGTCCCGCACGGAGATGTTCACGGCGGTCTGCACCCGTACGCCGGCAGCCTGCCACTCGGCGGCCTGCCGCAGCGACGCCTCCACCACCCACCGGGTGAGGAGCCGGATCAGGCCCGACTGCTCGGCCAACGGCACGAACTCGTCCGGCTGGAGCAGGCCGCGGGTGGGGTGCCGCCAGCGGACCAGCGCCTCCACCCCCACGATCGCCGCGTCGGCGAGGCGCGCCTTGGGTTGGAAGTGCAGCTCGAGCTCACCCTCGGTCAGCGCCCGGCGCAGCTCGCTCAGCAGGCCGAGCCGCGCGGTGGAGTTGCGGTCCTTCTCGGCGGCGTAGACCTCGATGCCGTTGCGGGTGTCCTTGGCCAGGTACATCGCCACGTCCGCGCGCTGCATGAGCGTCTCGACGTCCTCCGCGTGGGCGGGGAACAGCGCCACACCGAGGCTCGCCTCCAGATCGAAGGACATGCCGTCGAGCCGGAACGGCTCGGTCAGGCCGGCCCGGATCCGGGCCGCCACCTCCAGCGCCGAGTCCAGCCCGCGGACCTGCGGCAGCAGGACGGCGAACTCGTCCCCACCGAGGCGGGCGACGGTGTCACCCGGTCGCAGCGCCTGCTCCAGCCGTGAGCCGACGAGTTGCAGGAGCGTGTCGCCGACGTGGTGGCCGAGGGTGTCGTTGACCTCCTTGAAGCGGTCCAGGTCGAGCAGGAACAGCGCCAGTGGGGTCTGCGAGCGGATCGCCTCCTCCAGCGCCTCCCGACCTCGCTGGATGAGCATCTTGCGGTTGGGCAGCCCGGTCAGCGCGTCGTGCAACGACTGGTGCTCGCGTTCCACCGACACCCACGCGGTCGCATAGACCGCGAACAGCGGCAGTAGCAGCAGCGGGATGAGGTAGACGCTGCGCTCCATCGCCACCACCACCAGCGGCGAGATCGTCATCAGGGCGCCGGTCGTCAGGACCTGGTAGGCGAACTCGCCGAAGAAGGCGGCCCGGAAGGCGGACCCGTCCTTGAGCGCGATGGCGCCACTGACCAGGGCGTTGTTGACCACGAAGTAGACGACCGCGGCGAGCAGCACGGCCGGCAGGTCGCCGCCCTCCAGCCGCAACGGAGCCATCGCGGACGGGGCGCGGTGCAGCAGCACCAGGACCGCGAAGCCCGCGCCCCAGCTCAACGTGTACTGGGAGATGTTGAATGAGGTCCGCCACCAGGCCTTGCCCTTGGCCATGTCGGCGACCAGGGTGGCCAGGGCCTGCATGAGCACCGCGACGGCGAAGCCCCAGTGGATGAGCAGCGCGAACACGAACGCCGTCGACGTCGTGACGCCGTTCGCGTCGTTGCTGCCGGCGGTGAACAGCGGCCGCAGCTCGGCGAGCAGGATCAGCGCGGCGACGACCCAGAACGCCACCCCCATCGCCGCCAGGTCGCGGGTTCCGAGCGTCGCCGCGGCGAAGGCCACCATCGAGGTGCCGAGCACGACGACGGCGGTGACGTAGGTCCAGAACGCGGACGGGCGGCGGCTCGCGACGTGGTTGCGAGAAGCACTGTCGACCGACACGACTCCCCTTCTCGCCCGGAGCTCACATATCCCAGGGCGCCGCCCCGTCAGCCGCCTACGGCAACCATCGAACCACGGTCAGTGACACTTGAGCGGATCGCGATAGGAGCTTGTAACGCCCGACGCGGCGGATGCCGGGGGCCGGCTACTTCGGGTCGGCTACATCGCGTCGGCTACATCGGCTCGGCGGCGCCGACCGCGGGCGGCCCGGCGGCGAGCAGCGCGTCGAAGCCGGCGTCGTCGAGCACCGGGACGCCGAGCCGCAGCGCCTTGTCGTACTTCGCGCCGGGGGCGTCGCCGGCGACGAGGAACGAGGTCTTCTTGCTCACCGAGCCGCTGACCTTGCCGCCGCGCTCCTGCACCGCCTCGGTGGCGCTGTCCCGGCTGTGCCGGCTCAGCGTCCCGGTGATCACCACCGTGACGCCCGCCAGCGGTCGCGGCGCCGCGTCGGCGGCGGCATCGGCGAGGGCGGCGCCCCCGGAACGGATCCGCTCGACGATGTCGCGGTGCCGCTGGTCGGCGAACCAGTCGCCGACCGCCCGCGCTACGGTCGGCCCGACCCCGTCGACCATGGCCAGCTCCGCGGCGCTTGCGGCGGCGATCGCGTCGAGCGAGCGGAACTCCCGCGCCAGCGCCTGCGCCGCGGTCGGCCCGACGTGGCGGATCGACAGCCCGACCAGCAACCGCCAGACCGGCCGGGTCCGGGCCGCCTCGATCCCGGCCAGGATCCGCTCGGTCTTCTTCGCCGCGAACCCCTCCAGTCCGGCGAAGGACTCCGCGGTGAGGTGGAACAAGACACCGACGTCACGGACCCGACCGTTCTCGATCAGCGCGATGCCGGTCTCGTAGCCGAGCCCGTCGATGTCGAGAGCGCCCCGGCCGGCGAAGTGGAAGATCGACTCCCGCAGCTGGGCCGGGCAGGAGACCGTGTTCGGACAGCGGACGTCCACCTCGCCGTCGGGCCGGACCAGCGGGGTGTGGCACTCCGGGCACACCGTCGGCATGACGAACGCACGCTCGCTGCCGTCGCGGAGCGCCACCACCGGCCCGACGATCTCCGGGATCACGTCACCGGCCTTGCGGACGACGACGGTGTCACCGATGAGCACGCCCTTGCGGCGTACCTCGTCCTGGTTGTGCAGGGTGGCCACCGCCACGGTGGAGCCGGAGACCCGGACCGGGTCGAGGTACCCGAACGGGGTGACCCGGCCGGTACGGCCGACGTTAACCGAGATGTCGCGAAGCCTGGTCGTCACCTCCTCCGGTGGGTACTTGTAGGCGATCGCCCAGCGGGGCGCCTTCGCGGTCGAGCCCAGCCGGCGCTGGAGCCCGATCTGGTCGATCTTGACGACCACACCGTCGATCTCGTGCTCGAGGTCGTGCCTGTGCTCGCCGTACCGGCGCACGTAGCCCGTGACCTCGGGCAGCGTCGGATGCACCTCGTAACGCCCGCTGACCGGCAGCCCCAGCTCGGCCAGCCGCTCGTACGCCGCGGACTGGCGGTCGACCTCGAACCCGCGGCGGGCACCGATGCCGTGCAGCACCATCCGCAGCGGTCGGGTTGCGGTGACCCGCGGGTCCTTCTGCCGCAACGAGCCGGCCGCGGCGTTACGAGGGTTGGCGAACGGTGCCTTGCCGGCCGCGACCAGGCCGGCGTTGAGCTCGGTGAACGCGGCCACCGGGAAGTAGACCTCCCCGCGCACCTCGAGCAGCTCCGGGGCCGGGGAGCCGGAGAGCCGGCTCGGGACGTCGGCCAGCGTCCGCAGGTTGGGGGTGATGTCCTCCCCGGTGCGGCCGTCCCCGCGGGTCGCGCCGCGCACCAGCCGGCCGGCCTCGTAGACGAGGTCGACCGCCAGCCCGTCGATCTTCAGCTCGCACAGGTAGTCGGTGCGGGCGCCGACCTCGCGCTCGGCTCGGCGTGCCCACGCGTCGAGCTCCTCGTCGGTGAACACGTTGTCGAGGCTGAGCAGCCGCTCCAGGTGCGCCACCGGGGTGAACAGCGTGGAGTAGGTGCCGGTGACCTTC
Organism: Mycobacteriales bacterium; assembly: GCA_038253225.1. Lineage (GTDB taxonomy): Bacteria > Actinomycetota > Actinomycetes > JALYNC01 > JALYNC01 > JBBSHH01. The sequence continues at coordinate 18,952 of JBBSHH010000031.1, forward strand.
TGCGTCGGGGAGTCCGGCGTGCACAGGCTCGGGTAGCGACCCTCGACCTGCTCCAGCTCGCGCAGCAGCGCGTCGTACTCGGCGTCGCTGACCGTCGGGTCGTCGAGCACGTAGTAGCGGTAGGCGTGGTCGTCGAGGTCCCGGCACAGCTCCGCGTGGCGCTCCCGCGTCCGAACCGGCACCCCCTCGACCGTCGCCGGGGCGCCAGCCGCCGTCCGCGTCCGACTCACCGCAGCCCCTCCGTCAGGTCCTGCCGCGCCCGGCGCCGAGGTCGGGGGCCTCCGCGAGCACCCGGGCCGCCTCCCGGCAGCGACCCATCGCCGCCCGGGCGTACGCCGGTGACGCCGCCGCCAGCCCGCACGTCGGCGTCACCGTCACGGTGGCGGGCAGCTGCTCGGCCGGGAAGCCGAGCCGCCGCCACAGCGACCGGACCGGGGCGAGGGTAGTGGCGAGGTCGGACAGTTCGGTGTCGACGGCGGGCACCAGGCCGAGCAGCAGCCGCACGCCTGCCTCGACGGCACCGCCGAGCGCCTCGTCGCGGCCGGCGGTCAGGGTCCTGGCGTCGAGGGACAGCCCGGCGGCGCCGGCGGCCACCAGCAGGGCGACCGGCGGCTCCGCCGCGCAGCAGTGCACCACCGGCACCGCCCCGGCGGTCCCGGCGGCGGCCAGCACCTCGCCGAGCCGTTCGGTGGCGGCCGGCGGGTGGACGGCGCGCAGCGCGCCGAAGCCGCTCGCGGTCGGCACCCGGGCGGAGAGCACCGCCGGCAGCGACGGCTCGTCGACCTGCAGCACGACGCTGGCCCGCGGCAGCCGGCGGCGGACGTCGGTGACATGACCGGCCACCCCCTCGGCCAGCGCGGCGGCGAGGTCGCGCACCGCCGCGTGGTCGGCGAGGGCCTTGTCGCCCCGGGTGAGCTCGACCGATGCGGCCAGCGTCCACGGGCCGACGACCTGCAGCTTGACCGGACCGTCGTGGTCGCCGGCGACCTGCTCGAGGGCGTCGAGGTCGCGGGCCAGCAGGTCCAGGGCCCGGCGCTCCTCGACGCCGGGACGGGCCACCAGCCGCCAGCCGGCCGGTTGGAGATCCACGTGCAGGTCGGGCAGGAAGCACACGGCCCGGCCGATCATGTCCGCGCCCGGGCCGCGGGCGGGCAGCTCGGGCAGGTGCGGCAGGTGCGGCAGCTCCCTGAGCACGGTCCGGACCGCCTCGGTCGGGTCGACGCCGGGCAGGGACCCCACACCGGTCGCGACGCCCCCCGACCAGGCCGCCGCCGGGCCAGCCGCTGTGTCGGTCACGCATCGAGGGTAGGTGACACCTGCCGGGGCGGCCGCCGGCCGGACGGTGGCGGCCCGCCGGTGGCGGCCCGCCGGTGCGGCCGAGCCGGCCCTGCTCCGTCAGCTCCTCTAGTGCGCGTGGTCGACGGTGGCCGACCCGATGACCCGGTCGTCGTCGTAGAGCACCACCGCCTGGCCCGGGGCGACGGCGCGGACCGGGGCACCCAGCGAGACCTCGAGCCGGTCCCCCGTCACGTGGGCAGTGGCCGGCACCGCGGCGCCGTGGGCGCGGACCTGGGCCAGGCAGTGGAACCGGCGGGCCGGCGGCGGGCCGGCCCAGCGCGGTCGGGTGCCCACGATCGCGGTCACCTCCAGCGCCGCCGCCGGCCCGACGGTCACGGTGCCGGTGGCCGCCGCGACGTCGAGGACGTAGCGGGGCCGGCCGTCGCCGGCCGGCCGGCCGAGCCGCAGCCCCCGGCGCTGCCCGACCGTGAACGCGTACGCGCCGTCGTGGCGCCCCAGCTCGGTGCCGTCGGCGTCGACGATCCGGCCGGGGGCGGCCCCCAGCCGCCGGTGCAGGAAGGCGGCGGTGTCGCCGTCGGGGATGAAGCACACGTCGGTGCTGTCCGGCTTGGCGGCCACGGCCAGGCCGCGGCTGGCGGCCTCGGCGCGCACGGCGGTCTTGGTGGAGCTCCCGAGCGGGAACAGCGCCGCCGCCAGCTGCGCTTCGGTCAACACTCCCAGCACGTAGGACTGGTCCTTGTCCGGGTCCACGGCGCGGTGCAGGGCGCCGCCGACGAGCCGCGCGTAGTGACCGGTGACCACGGCGTCGAACCCGAGCGCCAGCGCGCGGTCGAGGACGGCGGTGAACTTGATCCGCTCGTTGCATCGCAGGCACGGGTTGGGGGTGCGCCCCGCGGCGTACTCCGCGACGAAGTCGTCCATCACGTCGGCCTGGAACCGGGCCGCCAGGTCCCAGACGTAGAACGGGATCCCCAGCACGTCGGCGGCGCGGCGCGCGTCCCTGGCGTCTTCGAGCGTGCAGCAGCCGCGGGCACCGGTGCGGTGCGACTGGGGGGCGGCGGCGAGCGCCAGGTGCACCCCGGTCACGTCATGACCGGCGTCGACGGCGCGCGCGGCGGCCACCGCGGAGTCGACGCCGCCAGACATCGCGGCGAGGACGCGCATCAGTCGAGCCGGGGACCGCTCGCCGGCCCGGCCCGGCGGCCGCGCTCCACCACCGGCCCGATCGCTGCGGCCCGCGCAGCGACGTCGGCCTCGGTCGAGGTGTGGCCGAGGGAGAACCGCAGCGAGCCGCGGGCCCGCTGCTCGTCGGCGCCGGCGGCGAGCAGCACGTGGCTGGGCCGGGAGACGCCGGCCGAGCAGGCCGAGCCGGTCGAGCACTCGATGCCGCGAGCGTCGAGGAGCAGCAGCAGCGAGTCGCCCTCGCAGCCCGGGAAGGAGAAGTGGGCGTTGCCCGGCAGCCGCCGGTCACGGGCGCAGGACGGGTCACCGTTGAGCTCGGCGTCCGGGACGGCGGCGAGAACCCGGCGGACGAGCTCGTCGCGGAGCTCGGCCAGCCGGTCGGCGCGCTCGGACTGGGTCTTGACCGCGAGCTCCGCAGCGGTCGCGAAGCCGACGATGGCCGGGGTGTCGAGGGTGCCGGAGCGGACGTCGCGCTCCTGGCCGCCGCCGTGCAGGAGCGGGGCGCAGTCGACCGAGCGGCCGAGCACCAGCGCGCCCACCCCGAGCGGACCACCGAGCTTGTGCCCGGTGACGGTCATCGCGGCCACCCCGCTGGCCGCGAAGTCGACCGGCAGCTGGCCGAGCGCCTGCACCGCGTCGGTGTGCAGCGGTACGCCGTACTCGGCGGCCAGCTCGGCCAGCTCAGGGATCGGCTGGATCGTGCCGATCTCGTTGTTGGCCCACATCACCGAGACGAGCGCGGTCTCGGCCGCGGACGCCTGCAGCGCGGCCCGCAGCGTCTCGGGCGCGACCCGGCCGGTGTGGTCCACCGGCAGCCAGCTGACCACCGCGCCCTCGTGGTCGGCGAGCCAGAGCACGCTGTCGAGGACCGCGTGGTGCTCCACCGCGCTGGCCAGGATGCGGCGTCGCCGCGGGTCGGCGGCCTGCCTGGCCCAGTAGATGCCCTTGACCGCATGGTTGTCCGAGTCGGTGCCCCCGGCGGTGAAGACGATCTCGCTGGGCCGGGCGCCGACCGTCTGGGCCAGCGTCTCCCGGGCCTCCTCCACCGCCCGGCGCGCCCGTCGGCCGGTGGCGTGCAACGACGAGGCGTTACCGACCACGGGCAGCGCAGCCGACATGGCGGCTACCGCCTCGGGCACCATCGGCGTCGAGGCGGCGTGATCGAGGTAGACCACGGGGTCGAGGTGGACCACAGGATCGAGGTTGGCCATCGCTGGCAGCCTATCCGTCGGCGGCGCCGTCGCTGCTCCTAGCCCTTGCGCTTCTCGATCTCCGCGGTGAGCTGCGGCAGCACCTCGAACAGGTCACCGACCACGCCGAAGTCGGCCAGCTCGAAGATCGGCGCCTCCGGGTCCTTGTTCACCGCGACGATGGTCTTGGAGGTCTGCATGCCGGCCCGGTGCTGGATCGCGCCGGAGATGCCGACCGCAAGGTAGAGCTGGGGGGAGACGCTGACCCCGGTCTGGCCGACCTGGTGCTGGTGCGGGTACCACCCGGCGTCGGTGGCGGCCCGAGAGGCCCCGACGGCAGCGCCGAGCGCGTCGGCGAGCTGCTCCACCACCGCGAACCCCTCCGCGCCGCCCACGCCTCGCCCGCCGGAGACCACGATGGCGGCCTCGGCCAACGGCGGGCGGCCGCTGCGACGCTCCCGGACCCGTTCCACCACCCGCGCCCCCTTCGCGGCCTCCGGCAGCGCCAGCGTGAGCTGCTGCTCGACCGGCGTTTCCGGGGCCGGCACCGGCGTGGTCGAGTTCGGCCGCATCGTGACGATCGGCGTACCGGTGCGGACGGTCGACCGGACCGCCGTGGACCCCCCGAACGCCGGCTGCTCGGCGACGAGGTCGGCGTCGAGGTCGACGACGTCGGTGAGCAGCCCGGAGCCGGTGCGCACCGCCAACCGGCCGGCCACCTCCTTGCCCTCGACGGTGGAGCCGATCAGCACCGCCGCGACCGAGCGCTCGGCGAGCAGCTGGGCCAGCACCTCGACCTTCGGCGCGACGAGGTAGGAGTCGAGGTCGGGGTCCGCGGCGATGTGCACGGTGCGGGCGCCGTACTCGGCCAGCCGGGCCCGGGCCACGTCGTACCCGGCTCCGCAGAACACCGCCGCCGGCTCACCCAGCGCCCGCGCCGTGGTGAGCAGCTCGGTGGTCAGCTTGGTCACGGTGCCGTCCACGTGGTCGACGAGGACGAGGATCTCGGCCATGGCGGCGCTTCCCCCTAGATGAACTTCTGGGCGGCGAGGAACTCCGCGAGCCGGACGCCGCCGTCCCCGTCGTGGCGGACGATCGTGCCGCCGGCCCGCGGCGGCCGGTCGGCGAAGCTGACCACCGAGCTCAGCGCGTGGGCCAGCCCGACCCGCTCGGCCGCGATCCCGGCGTCCGCGGCGGTGAGCGTGGTCAGCGGCTTCTTCTTCGCGGCCATGATGCCCTTGAACGACGGGTACCGCGGCTCGTTGATCTTCTCGACGACACTGACCACGACGGGCATGGATCCCTCGACGACCTCGTGGCCGGTCTCGGTCTGCCGTTCGATGCGAACGGTGGTGCCCTCGACATGGACGGTGCGGGCGGAGCTGAGCTGCGGGCGGCCGAGCCGCTCGGCCAGCATCGCCGGAAGCACGCTCATGCCGGCGTCGGTGGACTCGGTGCCGCAGAGCACCATGTCCCACTCGAGCGTGCCGAGCACGGTGGCCAGGGCGTAGGAGGTCTGGACGGCGCAGGAGCCGTGCAGCGCCTCGTCACAGAGGTGGACCGCCTTGTCGGCCCCCATCGACAGGGCCTTGCGGATCGTCTCCACCGCCCGCTCCGGACCCATCGTGAGCACGGTGACCTCGCCGCCGTGTGCCTCGCGAAGCCGCAGCGCCTCCTCGACGGCGTACTCGTCGAGCTCGTTCATGACCGAGTCGACCGACTCCCGGTCGAGCGTGCTGTCGCCCGCGGTCAGCCGCTTCTCCGCCCACGTGTCGGGCACCTGCTTGACGCAGACGACGATGTTCATGGCAGGACTCGATGCCTTTCCCGGGCTTCGGCGGGCGGGCGAGGCCCCCGCCGAGGGCGGGGGTGGCGAACGGCGGCGGTCGCGCCGGATGGCATCCCACGGTAGCCGCCCGAGCCGGGCGTCCGGCACCGGCATCGGCGCGCACCGCGATGGCGGACCGGACCGGCGGCCGCCCCCTCCATGGCCGTCGGTCCGATGCGCCGTGCGTTGTGCCTTGTGCTCGACACCGTGCCCCGGACACCGGCCGCTGGGAACCACCCGAACGAACCATATTCGGTGTGCATCGAGACGGCGACGGGTCGTCATGAACGGTTGACGCATGCACACGCGCCG
>JBBSHH010000032.1:0-24737 GCA_038253225.1 Mycobacteriales bacterium
ACCCCGCGGATCGCGAACCGGCTGCTGCGCCGGGTCCGTGACTACGCCGAGGTCCGGGCCGATGGCGTGGTCACCCTCGAGATCGCGCAGGCGGCGCTGACCGTCTACGAAGTCGACGATCTCGGTTTGGACCGGCTGGACAGGGGGGTGCTCGACGCGCTGCTGCGCCGTTTCGGCGGCGGGCCGGTCGGTCTGTCCACGCTCGCCGTGGCGGTCGGGGAGGAGCCCGAGACGGTCGAGGAGGTCGCCGAGCCGTTTCTCGTCCGGGCCGGGTTGCTGGCCCGAACCCCGCGCGGCCGGGTCGCGACCCCCGCGGCCTGGCGGCACCTGCGCCTGCGGCCGCCGCCGACCGCATCGGCGCCGACACTGTTCGAGGGCGCGGAGCCGGCGCCCTGACCGGGTGCCCTGACCGGTCCTGACCAGCGAGGTCGGGCTCAGGGCGAGTCGACGAGCCGCTCGATCCGTCGGAGCAGGTCGGCGACGTCACCTCCCGGTCGGGGCGGATGCCGCCGCAGCTCGTCCGGCGCGACCGGTTCGGGCCGGCTGCGCCGCCGGGCGGTTCGGTAGATCTGTCGACGCGTCACCGGGGCCTCCTCCTGTCCCTAGCAGGTATCGGTGCGGCGCGGCCGACCTGAAGCGGCCGACCTGCGCACGGGAACCGCGCCCCGGTGACGTTCGTGCAGACCCTGGTGCCGGTCGGCGGGCCGGACCGACGGGCCTGGCTCCGGTGCGGCCGTTGCCCGGCGGACGCCGGACCGCCTAGACTGGTAGCGGCCACGGATGACGTGGCCATTCGTATGTGCGGCGGCGGGCGCCGACGGCACTCTCGAGGTCGCCGGCGGTGCCGGGACCCCGGCCCACTCTCCGGTTCGACGAAAGGGCGGTGCTCGTGCAGGCCACTGGCAGCACCCTCGCCGCGGTCGTGACTGCAGCGGGCGGCGGTGGGGGAGGCAGCCTGGTCGGCCTGCTGCTGCCGCTGCTCCTGCTCGGCGCGTTCTTCCTGTTCGCGGTGCGACCGCAGCGGCAGCGCCAGCGCCAGTTCCTCGCCACCCAGTCCGCGCTGGCCGAGGGGCAGGAGGTCCTGACCACCGCCGGCCTCTACGGCACCGTCGCCGAGATCGGAACGGACTTCGTCCTGCTCGAGGTCGCCCCCGGCGTCCGGCTGAAGTACGCCAAGGCCGCGATCGCGAAGATCTTCTCGGTGGAGGAGCCGATCCCCGGCAGCACCGACATCGAGCTCCCGCCCGAGGACCGACCTCAGTCGTGACCGTCCGTCATACTCGGAGGTCGGTCCGCCGGAGCGCCCTCCGGGGCACGACCTAGGAGAATCGCGACACGTGGCAACGACGAACGCGCCGCGCCCGGGGCGCGCACTGGCCGTCACCGGGCTGGTGCTGCTGGCGCTCTACGGCGGGCTGTTCGCCGGCAAGTCCAAGGCACCCCAGCTCGGGCTGGACCTGCGCGGCGGCACGACCGTGATCCTGCAGCCGGTCGGGGTCAAGTCCGGGAAGGTGTCCAAGGACTCGCTCGCCAAGGCCGTGGACATCATCCGGCAGCGGGTCAACGGTCTCGGCGTCGCCGAGGCCGACGTCACCACCCAGGCCGGCCGCAACATCGTGATCTCGGTGCCGGGCAAGGGCCGCGACCAGGTGGTCAAGCTGGTCGGCCAGACCGCTCAGCTGCGCTTCCGTGAGGTGCTCCAGCAGCAGGCGGTGACGGCCACCCCGACCCCGAGCGGGTCGCCGAACCCGAGCGGGTCGCCGAGCCCGACCCCGAAGGTGGGCGGCTCGGCCGGTGCCACCCCCAAGCCGACCCCCTCGGCCACGAGCAACGGCCGAGCGCTGAGCAGGGCGCTGCAGGCCGCCGCCACGCCGACGCCGGCCAGCACACCCGCGCCGGCGCCGAGCGGCAGCGCCGCGCCGGCCGCCCCGACCCCGACGCCCAGCTCGAGCGCGGCGCCGCCGGCCGCGAACGCCGCCGACGCGGCTCGGCTGTACGCCACCGCGACCTGCGCCCAGCTGCTCGCCCTCAACGCGGGCGCCCCGGACGACCCGAAACGGGAGCTGGTCGCCTGCGACCAGGCGAACACCACCAAGTACCTGCTCGCGCCGGCGCAGGTCGTGGGCACCGACGTACGCACCGCCAGCGCCAACCTGGACCAGACCAGCGGCACCCAGTGGCAGGTGAACGTGAAGTTCACCGGCAGCGGCCAGAGCAAGTTCACGAACCTCACCAAGGTGACCACCGGCAAGCAGGTCGCCATCGTGCTCGACGCGCGGGTGATCTCGGCGCCGACGATCCAGGGCACGATCCCCGGCGACGCGCAGATCACCGGCTCGTTCTCTCAGAAGGAGTCCAGCGACCTCGCGAACGTGCTCAAGTACGGCGCGCTGCCGCTGACGTTCCGCACGCAGTCGGCGGAGACGATCTCCCCGACGCTCGGCGACGACCAATTGCACGCGGGGCTGCTCGCCGGCGCGATCGGCATCGGCCTGGTGGTCCTGTACTCGTTGCTGTACTACCGCGGCCTGGGCCTGGTCACGATCGCGAGCCTCGCGCTGTCCGGCCTGGTCATCTACGCCTCCACCGTGCTGCTCGGCCGGGTCATCGGCTACACGCTGAGCCTCGCCGGCATCGCCGGGTTCATCGTCGCGGTCGGCATCACCGCCGACTCCTTCGTGGTGTTCTTCGAACGTCTGCGCGACGAGGTCCGGGAAGGCCGGACCCTGCGCAGTGCGGTCGAACGCGCCTGGGTCCGCGCCCGCCGTACGATCATCTCCGCGGACATGGTCTCGATCCTCGCCGCGGCGATCCTCTACCTGCTCTCGGTCGGCAGCGTGCGCGGCTTTGCGTTCACCCTCGGCCTGTCCACGATTGTCGACCTGTTCGTGGTGTTCCTGTTCACCAAGCCGCTGATCGCGGTGCTCGCGAGGACCAGGCTCTACGGCGGTGGCGGCGCGTTCTCCGGGCTGGGGTCGGATCGGATGGGTCTCGACGCCGCGTCGGAGCCGGCGCTGCGGGCCCGGCGGACGAAGCCGAAGGAGGCCTGAGCATGGCTCGCGGTGGATCGCTCGCGCACCGGCTCTACACCGGCCAGGTGTCCTACGACTTCATCGGCAGCCGTCGCCGGTGGTACGCCGCGTCGCTGATCGTCATCCTGATCAGCCTTGCCAGCCTCGGCGTCCGCGGCTTCCACCTCGGCATCGAGTTCAAGGGCGGCGCCCAGTTCACCGTCGCGGCCAACGGCCACTCCGTCGCCGACGCGCGCACGTCGGTGCGCGGCGCCGGTGCCACCGAGGCGATCGTGCAGAGGGTCGGCGAGGGCAACCTGCGGATCCAGACCGAGGCGCTGACCGAGAACGAGGCGAACGCGGTACGGGACGGGCTGGCTCGCGACTTCGCCGTCGCCAAGGCCGACATCGCCGTCTCGACGGTCGGCCCGAGCTGGGGACGGGAGATCACCAAGAAGGCGTTGCAGGGGCTCGCCGTCTTCATCGTGCTCGTGATCGCCTACCTGTCCGTCCGTTTCGAACCGAAGATGGCGCTGGCCGCGATCATCGCGGTGATCCACGACCTGCTGATCACCGCGGGGATCTACTCCCTGGTCGGGTTCGAGGTCACCCCGTCGACGGTCATCGCGCTGCTGACGATCCTCGGGTTCTCCCTCTACGACACCGTGGTCGTGTTCGACAAGGTGCGGGAGAACACCGCCGGGTTGGCCGGCGGTAGCCGGATGACGTTCAGCCAGGCCACCAACCTCGCGGTCAACCAGACCCTGGTCCGCTCGATCAACACCTCGATCATCGCGCTGCTGCCCGTGGCGGCGCTGCTGTTCATCGGCGCGTTCCTGCTCGGCGCCAGCACGCTCGAGGACCTGGCGCTGGCGCTGCTCATCGGGCTCGCCTCCGGCACCTACTCCTCGATCTTCGTGGCCAGCCCGCTGCTGTGCGACCTCAAGGAGCGCGAGCCCCAGTTCCGGGCGTTGGCGCGCCGGGTGGACGCCCGCCGGTCGGGTGTCGCCCCCGGCCGCGGCCCCGCCCCGTCCGCTGCCGGGGCGACCCGGATGTCGCCGAGCCGCGGCCGGGCCGGCACCGCGGTGCTCGACCCGCAGCACCCGATCGGCGACGAACGTGACGAGCCGACCGGGCCCACCGGGCCGACCGGCGCATCGGGGCCGGATGGCCCGCCGGCCGGCAACGGACCGCCGGACCCGACCCCCGCCCTCGGCGCCGATGGCGGTGCCGCCGCTCATCGCCCGGGCCGGCCGCCGGCCCGGCCCGCACCGGCCCGTCGCAAGAGCGGCGGGCGACCCGGGCGGCCGAGCGGCAAACGGCGCCGGTGACCCCGGCCGGTGCGGCCCACCCTGCGGCTGCCCCCACCTCGCCCGTCCCGTACGACCTGACCGCGCTGCTCGCCGCCAGGATTCGTGACGTCCCCGACTACCCCCGGGCGGGGATCGTCTTCAAGGACATCTCGCCGCTGCTCGCCGACCACGTCGCGTTCGCCGGCGCCGTCGACGCGGTGGTCGCGCACCACGGCCGCGGCACCATCGACAAGGTGGTCGGGATCGAGGCCCGCGGTTTCATCTTCGCCGCCCCGGTCGCCTACCACTTCGGCGCCGGTTTCGTGGCGGTCCGCAAGAGGGGCAAGCTGCCGGCCGCGACGTACGAGGCGACCTACGACCTCGAGTACGGCCGCGCCACCCTCGAGGTGCACCGGGACGCGTTCCGGCCCGGCGAGACGGTGCTCATCGTCGATGACGTGCTGGCCACCGGCGGCACCGTGGCGGCCACCGCCGGGCTGGTCGAACGGGCCGGTGGCCAGGTCGTCGGCTGCTCCGTGCTGCTTGAGCTCGGCTTCCTGCACGGCCGGGACCGGCTGGCCGGCCTGGACGTGCACGCGCTGCTGCTGGCCTGAGCCGGGCGGCGGGCGGGCCCGGCGTGCTGCGGGAGGTCGGCCGGCTGGACCCGCCGGTTACGATGAAGCCTCCGGCGGATTTGGAGCAGCCCGTGACCTCGGAGGCGGCCCCGCTCGGCGCGGTCCCGGCACCTGCGGTCGAGGACACCGTCGAGGACTCGGCGCGTGCCCGCAGCGGTGCGGCGTCGGCACCCGGGTCGGACGTCGCCCCGCCGCCCCGGCCCGACGCCGAGCCGGTGGAGGAGCGCGGCGGGCCGCCGTCGGGGCGGCGGGTGCGGGCTCGCCTGGCCCGGCTCGGGCCTAAGCAGAGCAGCGCCAATCCGGTGCTCGAGCCGCTGTTCCAGGTCGTGCGCGGCAGCCATCCGAAGGCGGACCTTCGGCTGATCGAGCGCGCCTACGAGGTGGCGGAGCACTGTCACCGCGGTCAGCGGCGGCGCAGCGGCGACCCCTACATCACGCACCCGCTCGCGGTCACCACGATTCTCGCCGAGCTCGGCATGCCGCCCTCGACCCTGTGCGCCGCGCTGCTGCACGACACGGTCGAGGACACCACCCTGACCCTCGACCTCGTCACGAAGGAGTTCGGCGACGAGGTCGCCGGGCTCGTCGACGGTGTCACCAAGCTCGACAAGGTCAAGTGGGGCGACGCGGCCGAGGCCGAGACCATTCGCAAGATGGTCGTCGCGATGGCACGCGACATCCGGGTGCTGGTCATCAAGCTCGCCGACCGGCTGCACAACATGCGCACGCTGCGTTTCCTGCCGCCGGAGAAGCAGGAGCGCACCGCCCGCCAGACGCTCGAGATCTACGCCCCGCTGGCGCACCGGCTCGGTATGAACACGATCAAGTGGGAGCTCGAGGACCTCGCGTTCGCGACCCTCTACCCCAAGCGGTACGACGAGATCGTCCGGCTGGTCGCCGAACGGGCGCCGAGCCGGGACACGTTCCTCGCCAGCGTCGTCGACCAGGTCAGCACCGACCTACGGGCCGCGCGGATCAAGTCGACCGTCACCGGCCGGCCCAAGCACTACTACTCGATCTACCAGAAGATGATCGTCCGGGGTCGGGACTTCACCGACATCTACGACCTGGTCGGTATCCGCGTGCTGGTGGAGACGGTCCGCGACTGCTACGCGGTGCTCGGCACGATCCACGCCGCCTGGAACCCCGTTCCGGGGCGGTTCAAGGACTACATCGCGATGCCGAAGTTCAACATGTACCAGTCGCTGCACACCTCGGTCATCGGCCCGGAGGGCAAGCCGGTCGAGCTGCAGATCCGCACGTTTGCGATGCACCGGCGGGCCGAGTACGGCGTCGCGGCGCACTGGAAGTACAAGGAGACGCCGGACACCGACGCGACGCAGCGGCGGTCGGAGTCCAAGGCCGACTCCGCGGCCGACATGGTCTGGCTGCGCCAGCTGCTGGACTGGCAGCGGGAGACGGCCGACCCCGGCGAGTTCCTCGACTCGCTCCGGTTCGACCTGCACGCCGCCGAGGTGTTCGTCTTCACGCCCAAGGGCGACGTCCTGTCGCTGCCGTCGGACTCCACGCCGGTCGACTTCGCCTACGCCGTGCACACCGAGGTCGGACACCGATGTATCGGCGCGCGGGTCAACGGTCGGCTGGTGCCGCTGGAGAGCACCCTCGACAACGGCGACGTCGTCGAGATCTTCACCTCCAAGGCAGCGACCGCGGCGCCGAGCCGGGACTGGCTGGGCTTCGTCAAGAGCCCGCGGGCCCGCAATAAGATCCGCCAGTGGTTCGCGAAGGAGCGGCGCGAGGACGCCATCGACGAGGGCAAGGACGCCATCGGGCGGGCCATGCGCAAGCAGGGCCTGCCGCTGCAGCGGCTGCTCGCCGGCGAGGCGCTCATCACCCTCGCCAAGGATCTGCGCCACGCCGACGTGTCCGCGCTCTACGCCGCGGTCGGTGAGGGTCATGTGTCCGCGCAGACCGTGGTGCAGCGACTGGTCCAGTCGATGGGTGGGGTCGAAGGCGCCACCGAGGACATCGCCGAGACCGCCGTACCGACCAAGACCCGCCGGCCCCGCGTCGCGGGCGACCCAGGCGTGGTGGTCAAGGGCGCCTCCGACGTGTGGGTCAAGCTGGCCCGCTGCTGCACCCCGGTCCCGGGCGACGAGATCCTCGGCTTCGTCACCCGCGGCAACGGCGTCTCCGTCCACCGCCGTGACTGCATCAACGTCGAGAATCTCTCCGCCGAGGCGAATCGGATCGTCGGGGTCGACTGGGCGCCGTCGGCCAGCTCGGTGTTCCTCGTCGCGATCCAGGTGGAGGCCCTCGACCGCACCCGGCTGCTCTCGGACGTGACCCGGATGCTCTCCGACGCGCACGTCAACATTCTCTCGGCTTCGGTGACGACGACGCGGGACCGGGTGGCGGTCAGCCGGTTCACCTTCGAGATGGGCGACACCAAGCACCTGGGTCACCTGTTGCGGCAGATCCGCTCGGTCGAGGGCGTCTACGACGCCTACCGGGTGACCAGCGGCACCAGCTCCTGAGTAGCCGCATCGAACATTCGTGCTGCTCGGTGTGGTTCAGGCGGGGTCGGCGGCCGGGTGGCCGAGGCGCCAGGCTGCGTTGACCAGACCCACATGGGAGAAGGCCTGCGGGTAGTTGCCGAGCAGCTCCCCATTGCCGGGATCGGCCTCCTCGGACAACAGGCCGAGGTCGTTGGCGTGGTCGGTGGCGCTGACGAACCAGGCACCGGCCCGGTCCTGCCGTCCAGCCAGAGCCAGGCACTCCACCAGCCAGTAGGTGCAGATGAGGAAGCCGCTGCGGTCGCTCGGCCACCGGCGTACCAGACCGCCCTCGCCCAGCTCGCGCTCGATGGCCTCGACGGTCGCCAGCATGCGCCGGTCGTCCGCCGGCAGGAAGCCGACCAGCGGCAGCACCAGCACCGAGGCGTCCAGGTCGTCGGAGCCGAAGGCGCCGGTGTAGGCGCCGGCCTTCTCGCTCCAGGCCTGGTCGAGCACGGCGGAGCGGACGGCGTCGCGAGCCCTGGACCAGACCTCCGGGTCCGCGTCCTCGCCGAGGCGCGACGCCATCGTCACGGCTCGGTCGAGCGCGACCCAGCACATGACCTTCGAGGAGGTGTAGTGGCGCTGCTGGTCCCGCGCCTCCCACATTCCGGCGTCGGGCTCCGCCCAGGTTCTCGCCGCTCGGTTCGCCATCGCGACCAGGAGCTGCTGGACGGATGGCGCGAGCTCCCCCAGCTGGTCCCGCAGCAGGTGGGCGGCGTCGAGGACCTCCCCGAACACGTCGAGCTGGTCCTGCTTCCAGGCCTCGTTGCCGACCCGCACCGGAGCACTGCCGCGGTAGCCGCCCAGATGCTCGAGGACGTGCTCGGTCAGGTCGCGTTCGCCCGCGACGCCGTACATGATCTGCACCAGCTCGTCTCGGGTGTGGCCGGCGCTGTTGGCCAGCCAGTCGAAGATCCGGGTCGGTTCGTCCGGGCAGGCGGCGAGCCACAGAGCCCGGACCGTGAGGCTGAGGTCGCGAAGCCAGGCATATCGGTAGTCGAAGTTGAGCTTCCCGCCCATCGTCTCCGGCAGCGAGGTCGTGGCGGCGGCGACGATGGCTCCGGACGGCCCGTAGGTCAGGCCCTGAAGGACCAGAGAGCTGCGCCGAACGTGGTCCGGGAAGGCCCCGTCGTAGGAGGTGTGCTGCCCCGCCCAGGAGGACCAGCCGGCAACGGTTTCCTCCAGAGTCGGGACGCGGGCGGTGGGGTCGGCCGCAGCGCCGAACGTCGGCGCGTAGGCGAGGCTCAGGTCGACGACATCCCCCGCGTTCAGGGCGAACTCGCCAAGAATCACTCCGTCGCCGATGCGAACAGGCACCGGGCTCGTCAGTGTCAGCGTGACCGGGCCGCCCCTGGCCTCGGCTCCGCCGGTGACCAGGCGCAGGTGCGGTTCGGTGCGCCCGTACTCCATCCGGGGCGCGAGCTCCGTCCGCATCGCCACGGTCCCGGTCAGCCCCTGCACTCGTCGCAGGAGCACATGCGGGCTGCGCAGGCCGACGTCGTGACCTTGGGCCGCCGGTTCGAGCTGCAGCGCATCGGTGACGCTGACCTCCCCGGTGGCCGTGGCGAAGACCGTGCGCAGGACCAGCGTGTCCTCGACGTAGGCCCGGCTGGTCGTGAACTGCCCGTCCGGCCGAAGCGTCCAGTGGCCGGCCGCCGGGTCCAGGAGCCGTCCGAGAACCGAGGGGGAGTCGAACCGCGGGACGCACCACCAGTCGACCGAGCCGGCGCGGTCCACCAGGGCCGCCGAGTGGCAGTCGGACAGGAAGCCGTAGTCGGCGATGGCCGGTTGCTGGCCGTCGGGCCGGTCCTCCCTTTCCATGCCGCAAGGTACCCCGAGCGGGCTCGGGCCCGGTCCGGTGGTCCGGGGCACGGTGGGGCGGCCCGGCTGGCCCGATGCCGGTTGCCGGTCAGGGCTGCCTGGTCACCCGCAGCGTCAGGATCTGCACCGGCTTCTTCGGCTTGCCGTCGCCCGCGGGGACGCTGCCCGCAGCGGCGATGCGGGTCAGCACGTCGAGCCCCTGGGTGATGGTGGCGAAGGGCGTGTAGTTCGGCGAGAGCTGGCTGTTCTTGTACACCAGGAAGAACTGGCTGCCGTTGGTGTTCGGCCCGCTGTTGGCCATCGCGACCGTGCCGGCCGGGTACGTCGCGCCCTTGAGGTTCTCGTCCGGAAAGACGAATCCCGGCCCGCCGCTCCCGGTGCCGGTCGGGTCCCCGCACTGGAGCACGGACAGCGCACCCGAGGTCAGCCGGTGGCACGGGGTCTTGTCGTAGTACTTCTGCGCCGCCAGGTACTGCATCGCGTTGACCGTGCACGGCGCCGCACCGACGTTGAGGCGCCAGGACACCGTGCCGAGGTTGGTGACCATGGTGGCCTGCAGTCGCTGGGTCTTGTCGACGTCGGTCACCGGCGGGAAGCCGACGTTGCGCGCGGCTTTCGAGGCCGACGTCGGCCGGATGTAGAGGCAGGTGGGGCCCGGCGCGGCGGTCTTGCCGACCGTCTTCGCCGGGCTGCTGGTCCCGGTGGAGGCCAGCTTCGGGATCAGGAACGCGACGCCACCGACGACCAGGACGACAGCCAGGGCGGAGCCCAGCATCGCGTTGCGGCGGCGGGCCCGCGCGCGGGCCTGCGCCCGCCGGGCGACCTGCCGCTCCATCCGGATCCGGGCAATCTCCCGTTCCCGCCTGCTGCCAGCCACGGTGTCGTCCTCCCGGTCGTCGACCCCGAGGGGCTTCCACGTAGGTACCGATGAGTGTAGGGAGGGCCCGGCCGCCGGTTACGCGTTCGTCCGCCGGCGCGACCGCCGGTAGCCTGAGAGTTCCCGTTCCTCCGGTGCCAGGTCCGTCACCGGATCCGGTACCAGACCTCCGGAAAGGACGTCCGTGCTCGTCGTCGGGTTCCCCGCCGGACCGCCGCAGACCAACTGCTGGGTCATCGCGCCGGCGGCCGGGGAGCAGTGCGTGGTGCTCGACCCGGGGATCGGCGCGGAGGACCAGCTGGACGAGGTGCTTGCGGCGTACCGGCTCCGGCCGGTGGCGGTGCTGCTCACCCACGGGCACTACGACCACACCTGGGCGGTGACACCGGTCTGCGGTGCGCGCGGGGTGCCGGCGTACATCAACGCCGCGGATCGCGGCCAGCTCACCGACCCGGCCGCGGGGATGGGACTGCCGTCGGGCACCCCGGTGTACGGCCGGCTGGAGTGGGCCGAGCCCGACGATGTCCGACTGCTGACCGACGGCGAGATGCTGCGGCTGGCGGGGCTGGAGCTCCAGGTCGAGCTGGCGCCGGGGCACACGCCGGGCTCGGTGACGTTCGCCGCCGGCGCGCAGCTGTTCACCGGCGACCTGCTCTTCGCCGGGTCGGTGGGCCGCACCGACCTGCCCGGCGGCTCGACCGCGGCGCTGCTGGACTCGGTGAGCCGGGTGGTGCTGACCCGCCCCGACGACACCGTCTGCCACCCGGGGCACGGGCCGGACACGACGGTCGGCGCCGAGCGCGCGACCAACCCGTTCCTGCGGGGTCTCGCGACGGCGCCGGTGCGGGGGGTGTAGGCGATGGCCGGTTCGTTCAGCGCCGCCAAAGGCACCTTCGACGTGCTGCCCGGCCGGGACGCGGCCTGGCGGTCCGAGCTGTGGCGGGCGGCCGCCGACGGGCTGACCGCACCGGCCCGGCGGGCCGGCTACGGCTACGTCGAGACGCCGGTCTTCGAAGACACCGGCCTGTTCGCGCGCGGCGTCGGTACGTCGACCGACGTGGTCAGCAAGGAGATGTATACCTTCGACGACCGTGGCGGCCGCTCGCTGACGCTGCGGCCGGAGAACACCGCCGGCGTGGTCCGCGCCGTCCTCGAGCACGGGCTGGAGCGCGGGCCACTGCCGGTGAAGCTCTGGTACGCCGGCCCGATGTTCCGCTACGAGCGGCCGCAGGCCGGTCGGTACCGGCAGTTCTTCCAGGTCGGAGTGGAAGGCATCGGCGTCGACGACCCGGCGCTGGACGCGGAGGTCGTCACGCTCGGGGTGCAGGCGTTCGGCGAGGTCGGGCTGACCGGCGTCCAACTGCTGCTCAACTCGATGGGCGATGGCGCCTGCCGGCCGGCCTACACCGAGGCGTTGCGGGCCTACCTCGACGCGCACCTCGGGGCCGTCGACGCCGACACGAGCCGGCGGATCGGACTGAACCCGTTGCGGGTCCTCGACGACAAGCGGCCGGAGCTGCAGCCCGTCATCGACGCCGCGCCGGTGCTCGCCGACCACCTGTGCGCCGACTGCAAGGCTCACTACGACGCGGTCCGCGAGCACCTGCGAGACCTCGGCGTGAGCTGGGTCGAGGCGCCGCGGCTGGTCCGCGGGCTCGACTACTACCGGCGGACCACGTTCGAGTTCCAGTCCGGCTGGCTCGGCGCGCAGAACGCGGTCGGCGGTGGTGGCCGCTACGACGGGCTGGCGCAGGACATCGGCGGCCCGCCGCTGCCGGCGGTGGGGTGGGCCCTCGGGCTGGACCGCATCCTGTTGGCGCTGGCCGCCGCCGGAGTCGAGCCGGCGCTGCCGGCGCGCTGCGACGTCTTCGCCGTACCGCTCGGGGACGCGGCCCGGCGCCGGGCGCTGGTGCTGGTGACGGCGCTGCGGGACGCCGGCGTGGCGGCCGACCTGGCCTTCGGCGGCCGCGGGCTCAAGGGCGCCATGAAGGCCGCGGACCGATCCGGCGCCCGCTGGGCGCTGGTGCTCGGCGAGCGGGACCTCGCCGCCGGCGTGGTGCAGCTCAAGGACCTGCGGACCGGCGAACAGAGCGCCGTACCGATCGAGGACGTCGTGACCACCACCGCCCGACGGGCGCAGGAGGAACGGCCGCTGTGATCCGCACCCACCGGGCCGGCACCCTGCGGGCCGAGCACGCCGGCGCGACCGTGACGCTGACCGGCTGGGTGGCCCGCCGGCGCGACCACGGCGGGGTCATCTTCATCGACCTGCGGGACGCCTCCGGGGTGGTGCAGGTGGTCTTCCGGGAGGGCGCGCCGGCCGAGCAGGCCCATGAGCTGCGGGCCGAGTACTGCGTGCTGGTGACCGGGACCGTCGCGGCCCGGCCGGCCGGCAACGACAACCCGGAGCTGCCGACCGGCTCGGTCGAGGTCGTCGCCACCGCGGTGGAGGTGCTCGCCGCCAGCGCGCCGCTGCCGTTCCCGGTGGAAGGACAGGGCGGCAGCGTCGATGAGGTGGTCCGCTACCGCTACCGGTACCTCGACCTGCGGCGAGCCGGACCCGCGCACGCCCTGCGCACCCGCGCCCGCGTCACCTCGATCATCCGGCGCATCATGGACGACGCGGAGTTCCTCGACGTCGAGACGCCCTACCTCACCCGCTCGACACCGGAGGGTGCCCGCGACTTCCTGGTGCCGGTCCGGTTGCAGCCCGGCCACTGGTACGCCCTGCCGCAGTCGCCGCAGCTGTTCAAGCAGCTGCTTATGGTGGCCGGTCTCGAGCGCTACTACCAGATCGCCCGGTGCTTCCGGGACGAGGACTTCCGCGCCGACCGTACGCCGGAGTTCAGCCAGCTCGACATCGAGATGTCCTTCCTCGACGAGGAGGACATCTTCGCACTGGCCGAGACGCTGCTCTCGGCGCTGTGGCGGGAGATTCTCGATGTCGAGCTGGAGACGCCGTTCCCCCGGATGACGTTCGCGGCGGCGATGAGCCGGTACGGCTCGGACAAGCCGGACCTGCGCTACGAGCTGGAGCTGGTGGACCTCACGGCGTACTTCGCCGATACCGAGTTCCGCGTGTTCCAGGCCGAACACGTCGGCGCGGTCGTCATGCCCGGCGGCGCGGACCAGACGCGCCGGTCACTCGATGGCTGGCAGGACTGGGCCCGCGGCCGGGGCGCGAAGGGGCTCGGTTATGCGCTCCTCGACGCCGACGGCAGCCTGCGCGGCCCGGTGGTGAAGAACCTGTCGGCGGCGGAGGCCGGCGGGCTGGCCGCCGCGGCCGGCGCGCGGCCCGGTGACTGCATCTTCTTCGCCGCCGGATCACGACGGTCGGCGCTCGACCTGCTCGGCGCGGTCCGGGTGGCGGTCGCGCGCGCCCGCGGCCTGGTCCGCGAGCGCGAGTGGCGGTTTCTGTGGATCACCGACGCACCGATGTTCGAGCCGACCGATGGCGGCGGCTGGACCGCGGTGCACCACCCGTTCACCGCCCCGACCGCCGCCTGGGCGGAGAAGTTCCAGGCCGACCCGGAGGCCGCGCTCGCCCGCGCGTACGACGTCGTCGGCAACGGGATGGAGCTCGGCGGTGGGTCGATCCGCATCCATCAGGCCGAGATGCAGCAGCGGGTCTTCGACGTCATCGGGCTGACCCGGGCCGAGGCGGAGTCGAAGTTCGGCTTCCTGCTCGAGGCGTTCCAGTACGGGCCGCCGCCGCACGGCGGCATCGCCTTCGGGCTCGACCGGCTGGCCGCCACGCTGGCCGGAACCGACGCGATCCGCGAGGTGATGGCGTTCCCGAAGGCCTCCTCCGGCGGTGACCCGCTCACCGGCGCACCCACCCCGATCACCGCGGCCCAGCGCCGGGAGGCCGGCATCGACGTACGGCCGGACGAGCCGGCGCCGCCGCCGAGCCGGCCGGCCGGGGAGACCGCCCCGCCGTCCTCCTGACCCCCTGCCCGCCGTCCGCCACCTGCCCGCCCCCTGCCCGCCGCCCCCTGCCCGCCACCCCCTCCGTGATCGATAGCGAATGAGCCGCGGCCGGCGCGGCTAAACCGCTATGGATCAGCAGAGGGGGTAACGGCGGGGCGGTGGAGGGCGGTGGAGGCGGTGGATTGAGGGGGCTGCCCACAGGCTGGCGGCCGTGCCGGCGCGGCGGCGTGGGAACCGGAGATGCTCGGCGCATGCCCTCCCGGGACCGGTTCCGCGCCCTCTGCCAGGCCCAGGACAGCGTGTTCACCCGCGCGGAGGCCGCCGCCGCGGGGGTCTCGGGGGACTCGCTGGACCGGGCGGCCGGATTGGACGGCCCGTGGCAGCGGGTGTTGCCCCGGGTCTACGTGCCGTTCCTCGGCGGGCGCTCGGACCGCCAGCAGCGGGTTGCGGCGCTGAAGTTCGGCGGGCCACTGGCCATGCTGGCCGGCCGCACGGCGGTGGAGGCTCACGGGCTGCGCTATGTGTCTCGCCCGGAGCAGCAGCCGCGGGTGCACATCCTGGTGCCGGTCGGCGCGTCGGTCCGGTCGCGCGGCTTCGTCGCGGTGCTGCAGACGCACCGGCCGGAGCGCCGGCCGGTGACCCACGACGGCCTGCCGGTCTGCTCGGCGGCGCGGGCGGTCGCCGACGCGAGCCGCCGGATAACCGCGCTCCGGGACGTTCGCGCGCTGGTGGCGGAGTCGGTGCAGCGCGGGGTCACCACGATCGGCCGGCTGGAGCGGGAGCTACGGGCGGGGCCCTCGGCCGGCAGCCGGCTCCTGCGCCGCGCGCTGGGGGAGGTCGACGCCGGCATCCGCAGCGTCGGCGAGGCCGAGCTGCGGGATGTCGTGCTGGCGGCCGGCCTCCCCGAACCGGAATGGAACGCGGTGATCCTCGACGACAACGGGGACTTCCTGGCCTGCGTGGATGCGCTGTGGCGAGGGCTGCGGCTGGTGCTCGAGTCCGACTCGGTCGAGTACCACCTCGACCCGGCCGGGTGGGCCGAGACGCTGCGGCGGCACAACCGGCTGCTCGCGGCGGGATACGCGGTGCTGCACTACCCGCCGAGCCGCGTCCGTCGTACGCCGGGGGAGGTCTCGGTCGAGGTGCTGGCGGCGTACGCGCGGGCAGCGCGGGCGGTCCCGGCGATGTGATCGCTAGCGGATCAGCCGCGGCAGCCGCGGCTCATCCGCTATGGATCATGGGCGGCGGGGGGGCGGGGGGGCGGGGGGGCGGGGGCTAGCGGACCGGGGAGCCCCGGGCGCCGGCTAGGGTCGGGGGCGTGGCGGGGAACTCGCTGTTCGACGCGGCGGCCCGCGACGCCGAGGCCCTCGCCGCGCCGCTAGCCGTCCGGCTCCGGCCCCGCAGCCTCGACGAGGTCGTCGGACAGCGGCACCTGCTGGGCCCAGGCACCCCGCTGCGCCGGCTGGTCGAGGCGTCCGCGGACGCCGGCGCGCCGATCCCGCTGATCCTGTGGGGGCCGCCCGGGACCGGGAAGACGACGCTCGCGCACGTCGTGGCCACCGCCACCGCTCGCCGCTTCGTGGAGTTGTCCGCGGTCAGCGCCGGGGTCTAGGACGTCCGGGCCGTCATCGAGGAGGCCCGGCAGGCGCTGGGATTCTCCGGCCGGCAGACCGTGCTGTTCCTCGACGAGGTGCACCGGTTCTCCAAGACCCAGCAGGACGCGCTGCTGCCGGCGGTGGAGAACCGCTGGGTGACGCTGGTGGCGGCGACCACCGAGAACCCGTTCTTCTCCGTGGTCGCCCCGCTGCTCTCCCGGGCGCTGCTGCTGCGGCTGGAGCCGCTCACCGACGACGACGTGCGCACGCTGCTGAACCGGGCGCTGACCGAACCTCGGGGACTGGCCGGCGCGGTCACGCTGACCCCGGAGGCGGCGGAGCACCTGGTCCGCATCGCCGGTGGCGACGCCCGCCGGGCGCTGACCGCGCTGGAGGCCGGCGCCGGAGCGGTCGCCGCGACCGGCGGCGACCAGATCGACCTGCCGACCCTGGAGGAGGCGGTCAACCGGGCCGCGGTGCGCTACGACCGGGACGGCGACCAGCACTACGACGTCGTCAGCGCGTTCATCAAGAGCCTGCGCGGCGGCGACGTCGACGCGGCCCTGCACTACCTGGCCCGGATGGTCGAGGCCGGCGAGGATCCTCGCTTCATCGGCCGCCGCATGATCATCCTAGCCAGCGAGGACGTCGGGCTGGCGGACCCGATGGCGCTGCAGGTGGCGGTCGCCGCGGCGCAGGCGCTGGAGCTGGTCGGGCTGCCGGAGGCGCGCCTCAACCTGGCCGAGGCGGCGATCTACCTCGCGCTCGCGCCCAAGTCCAACGCGGTCATCGCCGCCATCGACAGCGCCAGCGCGGACGTCCGGGCCGGTCGGATCGGCGCCGTACCGCCGCACCTGCGCGACGCGCACTACGCCGGCGCGGGCCGACTGGAGCACGGCCGCGGCTACCGCTACCCGCACGACTTCCCCGGCGGGGTCGTCCGCCAGCAGTACGCGCCGGACGCCGTCGTCGACCGGGAGTACTACCGGCCCACGCCCTACGGCGCCGAGGCGGCGTACGGCGACCGGCTGGCCGCCCTGCGCGCGGTCCAGCGGGGTCCGGTCGCGACGACGGACGTGGCCGGGGAGTTCCGGCCGAGGTGCACCCCGACACCGCCGCGGCCGGAGGAGCGGACCCGGCTGGGGGCCGCCGACGACGGTGCGGTCGCTCGGCCGCCAACCGGCTAACCTCTGCTGCGACCGTGCCGCCAAACGCCGTCGAGGGGTAACACCGCATGTTGACCGGTGGACAGGTCGCGGGGCTCATCATCGCCGTGTTCTGGGCGATCCTGGTGTGCTTCCTCGCCTACGTGCTGTTGCAGCTGGCCAAGGTGCTCGCCGAGGCCACCAAGCTCGTCGCCGGCCTGTCGAGCTCGACGGTCCCGCTGCTCGGCGAGGTGACCAGCTCGGTGACGCACGTCAACGCCGAGCTGGAGCGGGTCGACGCGATCACCGCGAACGTGCAGTCGGTCACCGGCAACGTCTCGGCGCTCAGCGCGCTGTTCGCGGCCACCCTCGGCGGTCCCGTCATCAAGGCGGCGGCCTTCTCCTACGGGGTACGTCGGGCGCTCGGCGACCGTCGCCGCGGCGAGGTGGAGAAGCGGGTCAAGAGCGAGCTCAAGGCCGAGCGCCGCGGCAGCCGGCGGGCCTGATGCGGCGCATCTTCTGGGTGACGCTGGGCGCCAGCGCCGGCGTACTCGTCGTCCGCCGGCTGACCGCGGCGGCGAACCGGTACACCCCGGAGGCGGTGGCCCGGCGGGCCAGCGGCCTCGGCGACCGCCTCGCCGCCTTCTCGGCGGAGGTGCGCGCCGGCATGGCGGAGCGGGAGGCCGAGCTGCGGGACTCCCTCGGGCTCGACGGTCGGCACGACCAGGTCGACGCGCACACCCTGCCGGAGCCCGGCCGCTGATGCGCACCGAGGAGATCCGGCAGCGGTTCCTCCGCTTCTTCGCCGACCGCGACCACCTCGTCGTCCCGTCCGCGTCGCTGATCGCCGACGACCCGACGCTGCTGCTGGTCAACGCCGGGATGGTGCCGTTCAAGCCGTACTTCCTCGGCCAGGCGCCGCCACCCGCCGCCCGCATGGTCAGCGTGCAGAAATGCGTCCGGACCGTCGACATCGAGAACGTCGGCCGGACCAGCCGGCACATGTCGTTCTTCCAGATGAACGGCAACTTCGCGATCGGCGACTACTTCAAGGCGCGCGCGATCCCCTACGCCTGGGAGCTGCTGACCACGCCGACGGCGGACGGGGGCTACGGCTTCGCCGAGGACCGGCTGTGGGTCACGGTCTACCTCGACGACGAGGAGGCGGCGGGCATCTGGGAGCGCGAGGTCGGCCTGCCGCCGGAGCGCATCCAGCGCCGCGGCAAGGAGGACAACTACTGGTCGATGGGCGTGCCCGGCCCGTGCGGACCCAACAGCGAGATCTACTTCGACCGGGGGCCCGAGTACGGCGCCGCCGGCGGCCCGGTCGCCGACGAGGACCGTTACCTCGAGGTGTGGAACCTGGTCTTCATGCAGTACGAGCGGGGCGCCGGCGTCGGCTACGACTACCCGATCCTGCGCGACCTGCCGGCGAAGAACATCGACACCGGCATGGGCCTGGAGCGGATGTCGACGGTCCTGCAGGGCGTCGAGAGCATCTACGACATCGACATCTCGGCCCCGGTGCTCGACCGGGCCGCCAAGCTCGCCGGCAGGTCCTACGGCGCCGACGAGGGCGCCGACGTCGCGCTGCGGGTTGTCGCCGACCACACCCGCACCGCGGTCATGCTGATCGCGGACGGTGTCGTGCCGGGGAACGAGGGCCGCGGTTACGTGCTCCGCCGGATGCTGCGCCGGGCGGTGCACGCGATGCGGCGGCTGGGCTACGACGACCCGGCGCTGCCCGAGCTCGTGCCGGTCGTCCGGGACGTCATGGGCCCGTCGTACCCGGACCTGGTCAGCGACTTCGAGCGGATCAGCCGCTACGCCTACGCCGAGGAGGACGCCTTCCGGGCCACCCTGCGCTCCGGCACGGCGATCTTCGACCTGGCGGTCGCCGAGGCGCGGCAGGCGGGCCGCGCGGTGATCGCCGGCCCGCAGGCGTTCACCCTGCACGACACCTACGGCTTCCCGGTCGACCTGACCGTGGAGATGGCGGCCGAGCAGGGACTCACGGTCGACGAGGACGGCTTCCGACGGCTGATGGCCGAGCAGCGGGCCCGCGCCCGGGCGGCCCGCGGCGACGTCGGGCACGCGGACCTCGGCGCCTACCGGTCGGTGCGGGCCGAGGCCGGCCCGAGCGAGTTCCGCGGTTACTCCGAGGTGAGCACCGAGGCGACCGTGCTGGGCCTGCTCGCCGGCGGCGCGGTCACGCCGGCGGCGGTCGAGGGCGACGAGGTCGAGGTGGTGCTGGACCGCACCCCGTTCTACGCCGAGTCCGGCGGCCAGCTCGCCGACACCGGCCGCATCCGGCTCGGCTCCGGCGCGCTGCTCGAGGTGCTCGACGTCCAGAAGCCGGTGCCCGACCTCATCGTGCACCGGGCCAGGGTGCTGCACGGCGAGGTGACCGTCGGCGCCAGCGCGGCGGCGGAGGTCGACGTCGAGCGGCGCCGGTCGATCTCGCGGTCGCACACCGCGACCCATCTGGTGCACCAGGCGGTCCGCCGGGCGCTGGGCGACGCGGCCGCGCAGGCCGGCTCGCTCAACGCGCCGGGGCGGCTGCGGTTCGACTTCTCCTCGCCCACGGCGGTGCCGGCCGGCGTGCTCGCCGACGTCGAGGACGAGGTGAACGCCGTCCTGATGGACGACCTCGAGGTCCGCGCGTTCGTCACCACCCAGGCGCAGGCCCGCGAGATCGGCGCGATCGCGCTGTTCGGGGAGAAGTACGGCGACGCGGTGCGGGTGGTGGAGGTCGGCGACTACGCCCGGGAGCTGTGCGGCGGGACGCACGCCGCCCGGTCCGGCCAGCTCGGTGTCGTCAAGCTGCTCGGCGAGGCCTCGATCGGTGCCGGCGTACGGCGGGTGGAGGCGCTGGTCGGGCTTGACGCGTTCCGGTTCCTCGCCCGCGAGCACGTGCTCGTCGGGCAGCTCGCCGAGACGTTCAAGGTGCCGGCGGAGGGCGTCGTGGAGCGGGTGGCGGCCACCGTGGCCCGGCTGCGCGAGGCCGAGCGTGAGCTGGAGCGGCTGCGCGCCGGTGCGGTGCTGCAGGCCGCCGCCGGCCTCGCCGCCGCCCCGGCCGACGTGTACGGGGTGGCGGTCGTCACGCACACCGCCGCGGACGGGACCGGCGCGGACGACGCCCGCCGGCTGGCGCTCGACGTCCGGGCTCGGATCGACCCCGGGCGACCGGCGGTGGTCGCGGTGGCCACCGTCACCGGTGGCAAGCCGCTGCTGGTGGTCGCCGTCAACGACGCCGGCCGGCGGTGGGGGCTGGCCGCTGGCGCGCTGGTCCGCGAGGTCACACCGACCCTCGGCGGCGGCGGGGGCGGTCGGGACGACGTCGCGCAGGGCGGCGGCAGCCAACCGGACGCCGTCCCCGCCGCGCTCGCGCAGCTGCGCGACGCGGTCGGGCGGACGGTCACCGGCGGCGTGTGACCGGTGACCGGTGAGGCCGGGGGTGCGGGTCGCGGTGGACGTCGGCAGCGTGCGGGTCGGCGTCGCGGCCAGCGACCCGAGCGGTGCGCTCGCCATGCCGGTCGCGACCCTGCGTCGGGACGCCCGCGGCGGGGCGGACCTCGACGAGCTGGCCGCACTGGTCGCCGACCGGGCGGCCGTCGAGGTGCTGGTCGGCCTGCCGCGCTCGCTGACCGGCCGGTCCGGGCCAGCGGCGGCGGCCGCTCGCGGCTACGCTGCAACGCTGGCCGACCGGGTGGCGCCGGTGCCGGTCCGGCTCGTGGACGAGCGGCTGAGTACGGTGGCCGCCACCCGCGGGCTGCGGGCGGCGGGCGTGCGGGGGCGGGCCGCGCGGCAGGTCGTCGACCAGGCGGCGGCCGTGGTGCTGCTGCAGGCCGCGCTCGATACCGAGCGGTCCACCGGGCGCCCACCCGGCCGGCCGCTCGAGGAGGAGGCAGACGCCGGTGACCGACCTGGAGATCGGCCTGCTGACCGATGAGGACGAGGAGCCGGCGCACCGCCGCCGCCGGCGGCCGCCGGGGCTCGCCCTGCTCCTCGCGCTCACGCTCGTCGCGCTGGTGGCCGGCGGCGGGCTGGCCGGCGTCCGGGCGCTGGTGCACCGCCTCGAGCCGGTGGCCGGTGACTACGCCGGGCCCGGGTCCGGCGTGGTCGTCGTCCAGGTCGACGCCGGCGACAGCGCCGGTGCGATCGGAGCGACGCTGGCGAAGGCCGGAGTGGTGCGCAGCGCCGCGGCGTTCCGACGGGCCGCCGCGCAGGACGACAGGTCGCGGACCATCCAGCCGGGCTTCTACCGGCTGAAGAAGCGGATGCGAGCCGCCGCCGCGCTCGCGTTGATGCTCGACCCGACCGCGCTGGTGCGCACCCGCGTGGTGATCCCCGAGGGCACCACGGCGGCCGCCACGCTGGCGCTGCTCGCCCGGTCCACCGAGATCCCGGCCGCCGACCTGGTGCAGACCGGGCGGGCCGGGACCGGCCTCGGCCTGCCGGCGTACGCCCGCAACCGGCCGGAGGGCTTCCTGTTCCCGGCCACCTACCAGTTCGGGCCGGGCACCTCCGCCGCCGCCGCGCTTCGGCAGCTGGTCGACCGGTTCCGCCAGGCCGCCCGCGAGGTGCGGCTGGACGCCGACGCGGCCGCGCTGCACAAGACCCCGTACCAGGCGCTGATCGTCGCCTCGATCGTCGAGGCTGAGGTGAAGCTGCCGTCCGACTACCCCCGGGTGGCGCGGGTGATCTACAACCGACTCGCCCGCGGGATGCCGTTGCAGATGGACTCCACCGTCAACTACGTCCTCCCCGTCCGCAAGTCGCACCTGAGCGTGACCGACCTGGCCAACGGGTCGCCGTACAACACCTACCGGCACGGCGGGCTGCCGCCGACGCCGATCAACTCACCGGGGGAGCAGGCGCTGCGGGCGGCGCTGCACCCCTCCCCCGGGCCGTGGATCTACTTCGTCACGATCGACAAGGCGGCCCACAACGCCTTTACCGACTCCTACCCGGTGTTCGTCCGGCTCAAGGCTCAGGGCGCCAAGGCCCGCGGCCGGTGAGCCGACACCGGGCGGCGGTGCTCGGTTCACCGGTCGAGCACTCCCTCTCCCCGGTGCTGCACCGAGCGGCGTACGTGCAGCTGGGGCTGGACTGGTCCTACGACGCGATCGGCTGCGACGAGGGGGCGCTGCCCGAGCGGCTCGCCGAGCTCTCCAGCGACTACGCCGGGTTGTCGCTGACCATGCCGCTGAAGACCGCCGTGGTGCCGCTGCTGGCCGAGCTCGACGAGCGGGTGGCCGTGCTCGGCGCCTGCAACACCGTCGTACGCACCGACGACGCCGGCTGGCACGGCTTCAACACCGACGTCGACGGCGTGCTGGCGACGCTGGACGAGCTCGGCGTCGACCGCCTCCACACCGCGGTCGTGCTCGGCGGCGGTGGCGCCGCCCGGGCGGTGCTCGGGGCGCTGGCCGAGCGCGGCTGCCGGGCGGTCACGGTGCTGTTGCGCGACCTGGCGAAGGGACCGCCGCTGATCGCGCTGGGGGAGCGGATCGGGTTGCCGGTCGTGCTCGAACCGTGGGACGCCGCCGAGGGCGCGCTGGCCGAGGCGGCGCTGGTCGTCTCCGCCGCCCCGGCCGGCAGCACCGACCACCTGGCCGACGTCAGCTGGGCCGCCGATGCGGTGCTGGTCGACCTGGTCTACGCGCCGTGGCCGACCGCGCTGGCCGCCGCCGCCGCCGCGGCCGGTGCCCGGGTGGCCGGTGGTCTGCCGGTGCTGGTGGGCCAGGCGGCCGAGCAGGTGCGGCTCATGACCGGTCGGCCGGCACCGGTCGAGGCGATGCGGGCGGCCGGGGAGGCGGCGCTGGGCTGAGCGCGCCCGGCCGCTCCGGCGCGCGGTCTGTACCGGCCGGGCCGGTCACGCCCGCTGCCTCGCGGGCATCAAGCCGGCCGACCACCCGGCCGACACATCCAGGGAATCGGCGCCACCGCGGCGTCGCCACGAGAGGTGTGTCATGTCCAGTGCGTTCGCTGCCGCGGTCGGGCCGGCGGCGGCGTGGAACGGCCGTCGGGTCGCGGCCGCGGACCGTCCCGGCTCCGGGCTCTGACGGCGGCCGGGGACAGGCGCCGATCCGTGGGACTCGAGGGCTCGCTCGACGCGTTCAGCCTCTCCGACATCTTCCAGCTGCTCATCCTGACCTCGAAGACCGGTGGGTTGCACCTGTACCGCCCGGGTGGTGCCGGCTCGGTGCACTTCACCGCCGGTAGCGTCACCGCCGCCAGCTCCGACGACCGGCGGCAGACGTTGGCCCGGCGGCTGGTCGGTGCCGGTGCGGTAGCCGAGGACGCGCTCGAGGCCGCGGTCGCGGCTGCCGGCGCGCGGCCGGCAACGTCGCTGGTGCGGGCGCTGCACGACTCTGGTGCCGTGGACCCGGAGGCACTGCCCGGGCTGTTGTCGGAGCACGTCGTCGACGCGGTCTTCGACCTGCTGCGCTGGCCGGACGGTGACTTCAGCTTCCTCGTCGGCGAGACGTCCCCGGACCAGCTCGACGGTGGGGTCGCCGCCGATGCGGTGCTCGCCGAGGCCCGCCGCCGGGTCGAGTCCTGGAGCCAGCTCGGCGCCCTCGTCCCGACCCCCGAGTCGGTGGTCTCGCTCAGCGTCGTGCCGCCGACGGATCCGGTGCTGAGCCGGGACGAGTGGAGGCTGCTGGCCCTGGTCGACGGACGCCGACCTGTGCGGGAGCTGGTTGGGCTCAGCGGCCGCGGGGAGTACGGGGTCTACGCCGCGGTGGCCGCGCTGGTCGAACGGGGGCTGGTCGTGGTCGGCGCCGCCGACGAGGGCGGCGGCGCGCTGCTGCGCCGGCAGCGGCTGCTCGCCGGACTGGAAGGGCCCGCGGTGCCGGCTCCGGAGCCGCCCGCCGCCGAGCCCGACGTCGACACAGCCGAAACTGCCGAGCCCGATCCCGACCCCGACCCGGACCCCGCCGACCGTGACGAGCCCGACCCTGCCGACCCTGACGAGCCCGATGTCGACACAGCGGCCTGGGGGCAGCCGGCCAGCCCTACGCCCGAGCGTTCGTACCCGTCGCCGGTCGAGGCGGCACCGGAGGGCGGCGCTGCGGCGGCCGTCGCGACGCTGTCGCGCCCGGTCACGGTGCAGCCCACGCTGGACCGCAACGCCGTCCTGCGGCTCATCGCCGGCGTGCAGGGGTTCTGACCGTGCCGACGACTCCGGACCGTGCTCACGGCATCGACCCGGACCGACCCCGGGCGGCAGACCAGTGACCGAGCTCGCTGACATCCTCGTCGAGAACGGCCTGCTCAGCCCCGAGCAGCTGGCGGCGGCCTCCGACGAGCAGCAGCGCACCGGCCACAACCTCGGCCGGGTGCTGGTCGAGCGGGGCACCTTGACCGAGGGTCAGCTGGTGGCGGCCCTGGCCGCCCAGGTGGGGCTGGTCTTCATCGACCTCGCCGACCACCCGGTCGACCCGGCCGCGGTCGGGCTGGTTCCCGAGCCGGTCTGCCGCCGCCACAGCGTGCTGCCGATCGGCTTCGAGAACGGTCGGCTGCTCGTCGCGATGTCCGCCCCCGCCGACGTCGTCGCCATCGACGACATCCGGTCGCTGACGGGCATGGAGGTCAAGGCGGTGGTGGCCACCAGAGCGGACGTCGCCGCCGCCATCGACCGTGTCCACCGCTCCGACTCCGACCTCGGCGACCTGTCGATGTCGATCGAGTCGGCCGCGGAGGACAGCGCCGATCTCAGCGGCATGACGGCGATCGTCGAGGACGCGCCGATCGTGAAGTTCGTCAACCTCCTCATCACCCAGGCGGTCCAGGACCGGGCCTCGGACATCCACGTCGAGCCGGGGGAGCGGGAGGTGCGGGTCCGTTACCGGATCGACGGCGTCCTGCACGAGGTCACCCGCGCCTCGCGGTCGATCCAGTCCGG
>JBBSHH010000033.1:0-24474 GCA_038253225.1 Mycobacteriales bacterium
AGCAGCGTCACTCGCACCGGAACTCCACCGGCGCCCCGAACGCGGCCCGCCTGGCCACCCGGCGCAGCGCCTGCAGCACCGGCCGCCCGGCGACCAGCACCAGCACCAGGTTGCCGACGGCACGCGGCACGTCGAAGCCCAGCGACGTCGCGAGGTGGAACGCGGCGAAGTGCCGCAGGTTGGTCGCCAGCCCGGCGGTCGGGTCGAAGGCCAGCCCCGCCCCGACCGGCGTACCAGCGCCGAACGGCCAGAACCACAGGTTGAGCAGCAACCCGAAGCCGAGCCCGGCGAGCACGCCGTACGCCGCCAGCAGCGCCACCTCGAGGCGGCCGCCGGCCCGCGGGAGGCAGCCGGCGAAGAATCCCACCCAGGCCGCGCCGAGCATCTGGTAGGGCAGCCATGGACCGACCCCGCCGGTGAGCAGCGCGCTGGCGAACAGCGTCAGCGCGCCGAGCACGAACCCGAAGCCGCGGCCGAGCACCCGGCCGGCCGGCAGCAGCAGGAAGAACACCGGCGACACCCCGGTGATCCCGCCGCCGAACGGGCGCAGCGCCGCGCCGACCGCGGCCAGCACGCCGAGCAGCGCGACCCCCTTGGCGTCCAGGCCGCCGTCGGAGATCTCCGCCAGCACGACCGCGAGCAGCAGCGGCAGGAGCAGCACGAAGAGCAGGGGGGCGTCCCGGCTGTGCGCGACCCCGGCTCCGGCGGCGAGCCCGGGCGCCATCAGCGGCCAGCCGAACGCGACCACCCCGACCGCGGACACCACGGCCAGCGCGAACGCGGAGCGGCCGCCCAGCCGCACCACCGCCGGTGTCGTGGGCGCGGTCGGGGAGGCGGTCACGTGCGAGGTCACGGTCCGGTCATCCGGCCAGCGCCGCCGCGACGTCGGCGACGGTCAGCCACGGCAGCGGTGCCAGCACCTTGGCGACCTGCGGGGCGAAGGCCGGCGAGGCCGTAACGACCTCCCGGGTTGGCCCGTCCGCGACCACCTCGCCGTCGGCCAGCACCACCGTGCGGGTCGCGACCTCCGCGGCGAGTTCCACGTCGTGGGTGGCCAGCACCACCGCGGTGCCGCCGGCGGCCAGCCCGCGCAGCACCTCGGCGAGGCGCGCCTTCGCCGGGTAGTCGAGCCCTCGGGTCGGCTCGTCGAGCAGCAGCAGGACCGGGTCGCCGGCGAGGACCACGGCCAGCGCGAGCATCAGTCGCTGCCCCTCGGAGAGGTCCCGGGGGTGGCTGTCGGCGTCGATGCCGGGACCCAGCCGCTGCAGCAGCGAGCGGGCGGTGCCGGGGGGGCGGGCTGCGTCCCGGTCCGCGTCCCCGCACTCGGCGGCCACCGTGTCGGCGTAGAGCAGGTCCCCGGGCTGCTGCGGCACGAGGCCGACCCGGCGCGCGACATCGCGGGCCCGCCGTCCGCTCACCGGCGCACCGGCGACCGAGACCGTGCCGGCGGCCGGCCGGCACAGCCCCACCATCGCGGCGAGCAGCGTCGACTTCCCGGCGCCGTTGCGGCCCATCACCGCGACGATGCTCCCCGCGTCGACCGTGAGGTCGACGCCGCGCAGCGCGTCGGTGCCCGGGTAGCGCACCACCAGCCCGCGGACGGCCGCGACCGGTGGGCGCGGGGTCGGCGTACGTCCGTGGCCGCCGACCGGCTCGGGGCGGACCGCCGGCGAGCGCCCCACCAGCCGCTCCACGAGCGGCCCGGCGCGTCGGCGGGCGTCCCGGACCGACAGCGGCAGCGGTACCCAGCCGGCCAGCCGGCCGAGCGCCACCACCGGCGGTACGACGGCAGCCCCCGCCAGCACCACGGCGGGGGACCCGACCTCCAGCGGCCGGCCGTCGCCGGGGACGTGCACGACCCGGTCGGCGTACTGCACCACCCGCTCGAGCCGGTGCTCGGCGAGCAGCACGGTCAGCCCCAGGTCGTGCACCAGCCGGGTCAGCGCGGCCAGTACGTCCTCCGCGGCCGGCGGGTCCAGCGCGGACGTCGGCTCGTCGAGCACCAGCACCCGGGGTGCCGGCGTCAGCGCCGCCCCGATCGCCACCCGCTGCTGCTGGCCGGCGGAGAGCGTGCGCAGCGGCCGGGCCCGGATGTCGACCAGGCCGAGCAGGTCGAGGGTCTCCTCGACCCGGCGGCGCATCACCGCCGGCGCCAGCCCGAGGGACTCCATCCCGTAGGCCAGCTCGTCCTCGACGACGTCGGTGACGAAACCGGCGGCCGGGGTCTGCCCGACGACACCGACGACGTCGGCGAGCTCCCGCGGCGGCGAGGTGCGGGTGTCCCGCCCGGCGACCGTCACCCGGCCGCTGAGCAGCCCGCCGGTGAAGTGCGGCACCAACCCGTTGACCGCGCCGAGCAGCGTGGACTTCCCGGAACCGGTGCGGCCCAGGACCAGGCAGAGCTCCCCCTCGGGGACGTGCAGGTCGACCGCGCGCAGCACCGGTGCGGCCGCACCCGGGTAGGTGATCGACACCCGCTCGAACCGGATCATGCGGCACCGGCCGGACCGGTCACCGGCGGCGCCGCCCACGCCGGCAGCAGCCCGAGCAGCACCCCGCCGAGCGGTAGCAACGGCAGACCCGGTGCGACGAGCGGCGAGGTGGACGGGGTCAGCCCCGCGACCCCGGCGCCGGCGGCGACGACCAGGGCGGCCGCGGCCAGCAGGCCGGAGCCGGCGACCACGGACTCCGCCGCTCGCCATGGATCGGGCCGGTAGCGGCTCCGCGGGGTGCGCCGGCCGCCCAGCAGCAGCCCGGCGACGGCGACCGCGGTGCCGGCGGCCAGCACCGGCAGCCCGAGTAGCGGCGGGGTGGAGCTGTCCAGCAGCCCGTACAGCCCGGAGCAGACCGCGAGCAGCCCGGCGAGGGTCAGCCCCGCGGTGGTCCGCCGCTGCCGCACCGGCACGCCGGCCCGGCGGCCGAAGCCGCGCGAGTCCATCGCCGCGGCCAGCGCGACCGACCGCTCCAGCGCGTCCTCGAGCACCGGCATCGCCAGCCCGCGCAGGCCACCGAAGCCGCGGGTCGGCCGGCCCCGCAGCCGCCGGGCGGCGCGGACCCGGTCGACCGCCGCCACCGCCTGCGGCGCGAACGAGAGCGCCACCGTCACCGCGACCCCGGCCTCGTAGAGCGCGCCGGGCAGTGACTTGAGCATTCGGCCGGGGCTGGCGAGCGCGTTGGCCGCGCCCACGCACGCGAGCAGCACCACGAGCCGAAGGCCGTCGTACGCCGCGGCGGCGAGCGCCTCGGCGGTGACCGGCCCGCCGAGGCGGACGCCGGCCGCCCACCCGGGCAGTGGCACCTCCGGCACCCGGAGCAGGACGTGCCCGGGGACCCCGGCACCGAAGAGCGCCTGCAGCAGCAGCCGCAGGGTCAGCACGACCAGGCCCAGCCGCAGGAACACGGCGTAGGACGCGGCCCACGGCGCGTCCGTGCGGCGGGCGGCGACGACGTAGCCGGCGACGCCGAGCAGCAGCCCCAGCAGCAGCGGGTTGGTGGTACGACTGGCCGCGGTCGCCAGCCCCAGCGCCCACAGCCACCAGGCCGCGGGGTGCAGCGCCCGCGGCAGCCGGACCGGCCCGCCCGGCCGGAACCTGCCGCGAGCCGTCATGCGGGGTTTCCCGGCGGGCTGGACGCCGTCATCGCGGCGGGGCTGCGCGGCCGCGGCGCCACGTCAGCGACGGGCCCGGACGACGGCGGCACCGGCGAGGACCGCGGCGAGCAGCACGCCGGCGACCGTCGGCACCGGCAGACCCCCGGAGCGGTGGCCGGTCGGCACCCCCGCGATCGGGCCCAGTGGGGTGATTGCGCCGGCGCTCGGGTTCGCGGGGCGCCCGGCCCCCCCGGCGGCCGAGGGCGGCGGCGGCGCCGCCGCGGAGGCCGGTCCGATGCTGGCGGTCACCCCCGCCCGCGGCTGCGTGCCCACGGCGCCGGCCGGGCCGCCGCTCCCGACCGTCGCCGCCGCCGCCGCGGACCGGTTCACACCGGCCGTCCCGCCGCTCGCGCGGTCCGGTGACCGGGTGGGCGTGGGGGTCGGGCTGCCCGCGCCGGGCGTCGGACGCGGTGCGGGGGCGGGCGAGGTGGTGGTCGGCCCCGGGCTGGGGGTGGCGCTGGCGCACACCGCGGCGTATGTGGTGGTGGCCGGGTGCCGGCCCGCCTCCGCGCCGCCGTTCTGGAACGCCCAACCCTCGACGGTGCCGGCGCTGACCGTGTACATCGTCGCGCCGGCCCGGCTGTACACCCAGCTCGACGACCCGACCGGCAGGTGCCAGTAGGACCAGTACCGGAAGCCGCCCGGGACCGAGTTCGCGCAGGTGCCGTCGTTCGGGTAGCCGTCGATCGTGCAGAGCAGCCCGTCGCTGCGGTACGTCGGGGCGGGTCGGCCGAGGGTGCGGGCCCGGGTGGCGAGCACGTCCGCGCCGCTGGCGCCGACCGGGACCCGGACGCAGGCGGAGTTCGCGCCGCCGCCCGGCCGCGCGGCGCCGTAGTCGACCACCACCCCGACGCAGATCGTGCCCGCCGCCCTCGCGGGGGCCGCGCCGAACGCGAGCCCGGCGCTGCCGGCCAGGGCGGTCAGCACCGCGGCGGCGGCCCGCCGCCAGCCCTGGCCGGCAGTCAGCACGGCGGCGTGGGTACGGCGCTGCTCGGCCGGGACGGTCGGAGCGGGAACGTGGCGCCGGCCGCCGCGGGTACCGCCTGCACGGTCGCGAGGACGTTGGGCTTGCGGGTGCCGTCGCCGAAGTCGTAGTAATAGGCGCCCCGGTTCGCCACCGGGTCGTGGCAGCGGAGCTGGAACCGCAGCAGCGCGTTGTAGGGCGTCTTGCCGGAGCGGACCCACCGGCCGGCGGCGGGGTTCTCCCCGCCGGCGAGGATCGCCTGGATCGCCACCGCTGTGGAGTTCGGGTCGGCCGGCTGGGCGCGGCCGGCGACGTAAGCGAAACCACCGTCGCGGCTCTGCACCGAGGCCAGGAAGCCCAGCGCGCCGTACCGGGGGGTCGCGCCGAGCGCGTGCAGACCCTCGAACGCCAACGCCGTGCTGTTGGTGTCCGGACCGGAGAACGTCGCCGGGTCCGGCGCCGGGCAGGCGGCCGAGGTGTTGGCGCGGTAGCCGACCCAACCACCGTTGCTGCACTGCTGGCGGCGTAGCCAGGCAATGCCGGCGGGGCTGGTCCGACTGGCCGCCTTCAGCGCCAGCAGCGCCAGACCCTGCCGGAACGCGCCGTCGTAGGTGGGATCCGACCGGCCGAACAGGCCGGCGTCCGGACCGCCGGTCCGCTGGGTGGCACGGAGCCGGGCGACGAGGTCGGACTTCGGGCCGGTTCCGCCGAACGCGGTGACCGAGACCCCGGCGGAGTGCGCCGCCAGGATGACCTTGGCCAGCGCGCCCGGGTCGTCACCGCTGCCGCTGCCGCTGACGTAGGCGTCGAAGTGTCCCTTCAACCACCGCAGCGCCGCGGTGGCGGCGGGCCGGCCGACGCCGGCGGCATGCAGCGCCACGACGGCGTCCGCGGTCGCGCCGGCGTCGGCGGCGCTGCCGGTGGGGTTGGCGGGGTCGCTCGGCACGTGGCCGCCGGCGCTGATGATGAGCGAGGCCAGCCAGCCGCCGCCGTAGCGGGCGGCCTGGACCGAGGCGGTCGGCGCCGGCGGCGTCGCGGCGGTGGCGGCCGGCAGCGCGCTCAGCAGCGGCAGCGCGGCGGCGGTGAGGGCGCCGGCGGCGACGATGCGCAGGCGGCGGGAAGTCGAAGCGCCGGTCACGGCGGGCCTCTCGGTGCTGGGGCCGACCGAGGGGCCGCCCGGCCGCCGCGACGCACCGAGGCCCCCCGGGGCGCGAGAGCCACCGGAGCCTGGCACGGGTGGGGACCCGGGCTCCGCTCCGCAGACCACGACGGACGAACGGGGAGCCGCATCGCGCCGCGCAGGCATTCCGGCTCGCCTCCCGCGGGAGGCCTACGGTTGCGGGTCAGCGCCGGACTTTGGACCGGCTTCCCCTGCGCGGTGCGGTGTTGCAGCGGCATCTGACCACGGAACCGGCAGGCCCGTCAAAGCCCGGCCCGCTCCGGCTAGCCTCCCCGGACACGACGTGCGCGGCGGGCGCCGCGCAGCGTCCTCACGTGGAGGAGCAGCCGGCATGGCCTGGACCTGGCGGTACGAGGGGGCGGACGGGGCCGTGGTGGCGCCGGTCGAGGCACCGACCGGGGAGGCGTTCCCGACCCAGTCCGACGCCGAGACCTGGCTAGGGGAGAACTGGCGCGAACTGCTCTCCGCCGGCGTCCATCAGGTCACGCTGCTCGAGGGTGACCGGGCCGTGTACGGCCCGATGGGGCTGTCCCCGGCCGACTGAGCGCCGCCAAGCCCCGGCCGAGGACGCCGGAACGGCGGGGTCAGCCGGTCTTGGCCGGGTCGCGCTCGACCACCGGGTCGAGCACCTCGTCGATGCGGCGCAGCAGCTCGGGCTCGAGCTTGACCCCGACCGCCTTGACGTTCTCGCTCACCTGCTCCGGCCGGGTCGCCCCGATGATCGCGGCGGAGACGTTCGGGTTCTGCAGGACCCATGCCAGCGCCATCGTCGGCAGTGAGAGCCCGGCGTCAGCGGCGATCGGCCGAAGCCGCTGCACCCGGGTGAGCAGATCCTCGTCGGAGACGCCGTCGCGGATGAAGCCCGCGCCGCCGTTCTGGTCGGTCGCCCGCGAGCCGGGCGGCGGCGGCTGGCCGGGAATGTACTTGCCGGTCAGCAGGCCGCCGCCGAGCGGCGACCAGACGATCTGGCCGATACCCTCCCGCTCGCACAGCGGGACCACCTCCGCCTCGATCACCCGCCACAGCAGGTTGTACTGCGGCTGGCTCGACACGATCCGGTCGAGGCCCATCTCGGCGGCGATCCGCAGCGCGTCGGCGATCTGCCCGGCGGTCCACTCGGACACCCCGACGTAGAGGACCTTGCCGGCCCGGACCAGGTCGTCGAACGCGCGCAGGGTCTCCTCGAGCGGCGTCTCCGCGTCGTAGCGGTGCGCCTGGTAGAGGTCGACGTAGTCGGTCCGCAGCCGGCGCAGCGACGCGTGGGCGGACTCCATCACGTGCTTGCGGGACAGGCCGCGGTCGTTGGGGCCCTCGCCGGTAGGCCCGTAGACCTTGGTGGCGAGCACGTAGGACTCCCGGCGTACGCCGGCCAGCGCCGTGCCGAGCACGGTCTCGGCCCGGGTGCCGGCGTAGACGTCGGCGGTGTCGAGGAACGTGACGCCCTCGTCCAGGGCGGTCCGGACGCAGGCCAGCGCCGCGTCCTCCTCGACCTGGCTGCCGTGGGTGATCCAGTTGCCGTAGGCGATCTCACTGACCCGGAGGCCGGAGCGGCCGAGGTGGCGGAATTCCATGACCCGGACCCTACGGGGCGGGGAGCTGCTGCCCGCGCTTGACCTTCGGCGGTGGCAGCCGCAACCGCCGTACCTGCAGCGCCCGCATCACCGCGTAGAAGCCCAGGCCGCGGCTGCCGGCCGCGGGGAACCGGGCCGTGACTCCGCGCCGTAGGCCGCGCACCAGCACGACGCAGTCGATGGCGATCGCGATCCACATCAGCAGGAACACCAGGTACGACGTGACCACCAGCGCCGGCAGCCGGGTCAGCCCGAGCAGGAACACGATCAGCGCCGAGGGCAGGAAGAGCCCGCCGGCGTTGCGCCGCCGGTCGACGTAGTCGCGGACGAAGCGGCGGACCGGGCCGGCGTCGCGGGCCGGCAGGTTGCGCTCGTCCCCGCTGGACAGCGCCCGGCGGGCCCGCAGCCGGTCGTCCCGCGCCCTCGACCGAGCCGCCTTGGACGCCTCCTTGCGGGTCGCCGGGGCGATGACGGGGGTACGCCGACGCTTCTCCGCCTCCCGGCGCTTCGGGGTCGGACGACCCTTTCCGGTGGCCGCGGGCGCGCTGGCCGGCGGCCCCGGCACGCCCTGGGCCGGCATCGCGTGCTCCGGCGTCGGAGCAGCCGCTGATGCCGGCTGCTGGGTCTCTCGTCGTCCCGCCACGCCGGAAGGGTAACGCCGTAGGGTGGGGCCGAACGTCGAACGAGAGTGGCCGACGGCAGAGCCGATGACAGAGCCGATGACGGAGCCGACGACAGTGCGAAGGAGGGGTCCGCGGGGATGGCCAGCTTCTCCAAGCGACTCGCCATGATCTTTCGGGCCAAGGCGGACAAGGCGTTGGACCGCGCCGAGGACCCGCGCGAGACGCTCGACTACTCCTATACCAAGCAGCAGGAGCTGCTGCAGAAGGTGCGCCGCGGCGTCGCCGACGTCGCCACCTCCCGCAAGCGGCTCGAGCTGCAGATGCAGCAGCTCCAGGCGCAGGGCGGCAAGCTGCAGGGCCAGGCTCAGCAGGCGCTGACCAGCGGCCGGGAGGACCTGGCCCGGGAGGCGCTGACCCGCCGGTCGGGGCTGCAGACCCAGCTGAGCGACCTGCAGGCGCAGCACGCCCAGCTCGACGCGGAGGAGGAGAAGCTCAAGACCGCCGCCGCCCGGCTGCAGGCGAAGGTCGAGGCGTTCCGCACCCGCAAGGAGACGATCAAGGCGACGTACACCGCCGCCGAGGCGCAGACGCGGATCGGCGAGGCGTTCTCCGGCATCTCCGAGGAGATGGGCGACGTCGGTATGGCGATGCAGCGGGCGGAGGACAAGACCGCGCAGCTGCAGGCCCGGGCCGGCGCGCTGGACGAGCTGCTCGCCTCCGGGGCGCTCGACGACGCCTCCGCCGGCGGTCGCCAGGACGACATCCAGGCCGAGCTGGACCGGCTGTCCTCCACCTCCGACGTCGAGCTGGAGCTGGCCCGGTTGAAGGGCCAGCTGCCAGCCGGCGAGGCGCCGCCGAAGGCGCTGGACGCGGGCGCGCCGGCGCAGCCGGCCGCCGCCCCGGTCGCCGAGCAGCAGCGGCAGGGTGAGAGTTGATGATCGTCCGTATCCTCGGCGAGGGTCAGCTCGAGATCACCGACGCCGAGGTCGAGGGGCTCAACCAGCTCGACGCCGAGCTCCAGCAGGCCGTGAACGGTCACGATGACGACCGGTTCCGGGCGGCGCTGGTCGCGTTGCTCGAACGGGTCCGCGCGGTGGGCACGCCGCTGCCGCTCGATGAGCTCAAGCCCTCCGAGCTGGTCCTGCCGGGTTCCGACGCGCACCTCGAGGAGGTCCGCGAGCTGCTCGGCGACGAGGGCCTCATTCCGGGCTAGCCCCCGCGATGCCACGGGGCCGCTTCCGGCCGGACCGCGAGCTGACCACCCGGATGCTGCTCACGGTGTTCCTGCTCGGGCTGGTCTACGTCGCGTTCGTCGCGGTGCTGATCGGGATCGGGGTTTCCCCGGTGCTGGTCGTCGTCGTCGCCGCTGGCTTCTTCGGTTTCCAGTACTGGTACTCCGACCGGATCGCGCTGTTCTCGATGAACGGCCGAATCGTCTCGCCGCAGGAGGCGCCGGAGCTGCACGGCGTCATCGACCGGTTGTGCGCGCTCTCCGACGTCCCCAAGCCGGCCGTCGCGATCGCGGACACCGACGTGCCGAACGCGTTCGCCACCGGTCGCAGCTCGAAACGCGCGGTCGTGTGCGCGACCACCGGGCTGCTCCGACGGCTCGACGTGGAGGAGCTCGAGGGCGTGCTCGCCCACGAGATGTCGCACGTCGCGCACCGCGACGTCGCGGTGATGACCGTGGCGTCGTTCCTCGGTGTGCTGGCCGGGCTGATCACGAAGTGGGCGTTCTACGCCGGTTCCTTCGGCGGTGGTTTCGGCGGTGGGCGGCGGCGCGACAACGACGACAACGGCTTCGCGGTGGTGCTGGCCGTCGTCGCCGCGTCGGCCGTCGTCTACGCGATCAGCTTCGTGCTGATCCGCACGCTGTCCCGCTACCGGGAGCTCGCCGCCGACCGAGGGGCGGCGCTGCTGACCGGCCGGCCGTCGGTGCTCGCCGCGGCGTTGACGAAGGTCACCGGTGACATGAGCCGGATCCCGACCCGGGACCTGCGAGCGGCGGAGCCGTTCAACGCCTTTTTCTTTGCCCCCGCGCTGGCGCAGGGCTTCAGCCTGTCGTCGCTGTTCTCCACCCACCCGCCGCTGTCGCAGCGGCTCGACCAGCTGGGCCGGATCGCCGTACAGCTGGGTCAGGGCGGCTGAGCCGTGGGCTTCCTCGACTCCCTGCTCGGCCGGAGCAAGCCGGTGCAGGCCGACCTGGATGCGCTGTTCGCGCTCCC
Organism: Mycobacteriales bacterium; assembly: GCA_038253225.1. GTDB lineage: Bacteria > Actinomycetota > Actinomycetes > JALYNC01 > JALYNC01 > JBBSHH01. The sequence goes on from JBBSHH010000033.1 coordinate 10,213, forward strand.
GTCGGCCGCCGTCACGCTGGAGGCGGCGCTGGGGCTACGGCCGACGGGGCTGGGGTCGGTGTGCTTCAAGGCGGCGGAGGGCGGTGCGTTCGCCCGCATCCAGGGCGATGCGGAGTCGCTGGCCGGCCGGGTGGAGGAGAGCCACGACTCCTTCGGCTACACCTGGCTGCTGCGCCGCGGCTCGGCCGAGGACGTGGCGGGGCTGGTCACCGACCTGCATGCCGTCAACTCCGAGCTGGCGGCGGCCGGGTTCGGCCCGTCGCTGCTGTGCTCGGTCGTGGGCTTCGCCGGCCCGGTCGACGGAGCGGACCGGCGGGTCGGGCTGGTCTACCTCTACAAGCGCGGCACGTTCTACCCGTTCGCGCCGTTGCCGGGCGAGCGGCGCGACAACGACGTGGAGCTGCAGGTCCGCGGCGCGGTGGGTGCCGACCTGCCGGTGGAGGCCGACCTGGCCCGCTGGTTCCCGGTGTGGGGAGCGCCGGGGCTGTAGCCGGGCCTCGCCACCACCCCCGGTGCCACGTCGCCAACCTCGGCAGGACGGCCACCGCGATGCGGCGGTGCTGTTTGCTGTCAGGGCAGCGCGAGCATCCGGTCCAGCGCGGCCCGGGCCCAGCGGGACGTGTCGGGGTCGACCTCGATCCGGTTCGGCACCACGCCGGCGACCAGCGACTCGAGTGTCCACACCAGGTGCGGCAGGTCGATCCGGTTCATCGTCGAGCAGAAGCAGACGGTGCGGTCGAGGAACACCACCGTCTTGTCCGGGTGCGCCTTCGCCAGCCGGTGCACGAGGTTGAGCTCGGTGGCCACCGCGAACCGAGCTCCGGGCGGCGCTGACTCGACCGTCCGGATGATGAACTCGGTGGAGCCGACCAGGTCAGCGGCTGTGACGACCTCGTGGCGGCACTCCGGGTGCACGAGCACGGTGACGCCGGGCACGCGCTCCCGCACCTCGTGGACCGAGTCCAGCGAGAACCGGCCGTGCACCGAGCAGTGCCCCCGCCACAGGATCATCCGGGCTGCGCGCAGCTGCTCGCGGGTCAGCCCCCCGCCGGGTCGGTGCGGGTCGTAGACGACGCAGTCCTCGAGCCGCAGGCCCATCTCGAGCACCGCTGTGTTGCGACCCAGGTGCTGGTCCGGCACGAACAGCACCTTGCCGCCCCTGCCGAACGCCCACTCCAAGGCCCGGCGGGCGTTGCTCGACGTGCAGATCGTGCCGCCGTGGCGGCCGGTGAACGCCTTGATGTCGGCGGAGGAGTTCATGTAGCTGACCGGGACCACGTCCGCGGCCACACCGGCGTCGGTGAGGACGTCCCAGCACTCCTCGACCTGCTCGAAGGTCGCCATGTCGGCCATCGAGCAGCCGGCGGCGAGGTCGGGCAGCACGACGGCCTGCCGGTCCGCGGTGAGGATGTCGGCGGACTCGGCCATGAAGTGCACCCCGCAGAACACGACGTACTCGGCGTCCGGTCGGGCCGCCGCCTGCTGCGCCAGCCGGAAGGAGTCACCGATCACGTCGGCGAACTGGATGACCTCGTCGCGCTGGTAGTGGTGTCCGAGGACGAACACCCGCTCCCCGAGCGCCGCCTTGGCCGCCCGCGCCCGCTCCACCAGGTGCGGGTCGGAGGCCGCGGGCAGCTCACCGGTGCACACCGTCCCCCGCTCGGAGGCACGGTCGGCCTGCCGGCCGAGCAGCAGCAGGGCGACCGGGGTCGGCTCGACACCGTCCGGCAGGTCGAGCGTGGTCGTCGTCACCTTCAGTCCCGTCGGTCGTGGCAGCGGGCGGATGCCTCCCCTCGGCCAACGTCGGGCCGCGGCCGGGACTTCCGCTCCTGTTCCGGGGGGGCACCATCGCCCGGGATGGCACCATCGCCGGCATGCGGATTCTGCTCGCGCCCGACTCGTTCGGCGGCACGCTGACGGCGGTGCAGGCTGCCGCCGCGCTGGCTGCCGGCTGGCGGGAGGCGGCCCCGGACGTCGACCTCGACCTGGCTCCGGTCAGCGACGGCGGCCCCGGCTTCCTCGATGTGCTGCACGCGGCCCTCGGGGGCCGGCTGGTCGCGGTCACCGTCGCTGACCCGCTGCGCCGGCCGACCAGTGCCGAGGTGCTGGTCGCGGACGGCACGGCCTACGTCGAAAGCGCCCAAGCCGCCGGCCTGCACCTGCTCACCCCGACCGAGCGGGACCCCGGCCGCGGCACCAGCTTCGGCGTCGGCGAGCTGCTCCGGGCCGCGCTCGACGCCGGCGTCGAGCGGGTCGTCGTCGGCCTGGGTGGCTCCGGGACGAACGACGGCGGTGCCGGCATGTTGGTGGCCCTAGGCCTGCGGCTGATGGCCGGCAGCGGAGCAGCGGTCGAGCCGACCGGGGCGGCGCTGGCCGGCCTGGCCCGGGTGGAACCGGCCGGCGTCGACGATCGGCTCGGCCGGACCGTGCTCGTCGCCGCCACCGATGTCGACAACCCGCTGCTCGGTCCGACCGGGGCGAGCGCGGTCTACGGGCCGCAGAAGGGCGCCAGCCCCGACCAGGTGCAGCGGTTGGACCACGCGCTGGCCCGGTGGGCGGCCGCGTTGGCGGCGGCCCGCCCCGGCGCCGCGGCGTACGCCGACGCTCCCGGGGCCGGTGCGGCCGGCGGCCTCGGCTTCGCGCTGCTCGTGCTCGGGGCCCGCCGGCAGTCGGGCATCGACCTGGTTCTCGACGCCGTCCGGTTGCCGGAGCGGATCGCGGCGGCCGACCTCGTAGTCACCGGCGAAGGCAGCTTCGACTGGCAGTCGCTGCGGGGGAAGGCGACCAGCGGCGTGGCCGCCGCCGCCGCTGCCGCCGGGCTGCCGTGCGTGGTGGTCGCCGGCTCGGTGGCCGTCGGCCGGCGGGAGATGGCCGCGCACGGGGTTGCCGCCGCGTACTCGGTGGCGGAGTCGGCCGGCTCGGTGCGTGCGGCCATGGAGCAACCGGCCATGCAGCTGCAGCGGCTCGCGGCCCGGGTCGCCGGGAGCTGGTCCAGACCAGCCGAGCCGGGCGGGCGGTGACCGACCGGGCGGGGTTGGGGTGCATCTCGAGCAACGTGTGCGAACATGGAATCCCGGGCCGCGCGGGTCCGTTGTCCCGACCGGGCAGACCTACGCCGCCCCTGTCGCCGCATCCGACCTCACGGAGTCGTGCATGACCACCTCGGACACCACCACGACGTCGCAGTCGGTCGTGCTCACCGACGTCGCCGCCACCAAGGTCAAGAACCTGCTCGAGCAGGAAGGCCGGACCGACCTGGCGCTGCGGGTGGCGGTGCAGCCCGGTGGCTGCTCCGGGCTGCGCTACCAGCTGTTCTTCGACGAGCGCACGCTCGACGGCGACACCCTCGCGGACTTCGGCGGCGTTCAGGTGGTCGTGGACCGGATGAGCACGCCGTACCTCGCCGGCGCGGTGATCGACTTCGTCGACACCATCGAGAAGCAGGGCTTCACGATCGACAACCCGAACGCCGGCGGCTCCTGTGCCTGCGGGGACTCCTTCCACTGACCGACCGCTAGCCAGCGCTACCCCCGTCGGCGGCGGGCCCACCCGGGCTCGCCGCCGTCGGCGCGTCCGGCCCGGGTGCCGGCACCGGCGGCAGCGGAGCGCCGGGGGAGGCGACGAGCGACGGCGGGCTGCTCGGCACCGACAGGTAGCGGGACACCACGGCGAGCCCGACCAGCGGCTCGCCGGTGCCGGCGGTGGTGAACAACCAGGCCGGCACCAGCAGCTGCCCGGTCTCGGTGCCGGTCAGCAGCAGGCCCAGGCGCGCGCCGGTGACCACGATCGGGGGCGGCTCGGCGCAGCCCGGCCGGTGGTCGGGCCGCTGCCGGCACAGGTCGGGGTGGGCCATCCCGGTCGGGCGGTGGCGCAGGGCGGCGTACGTCGCGCCGGCGGTCAGCACCGGGTAGCGGGCACCCGGCCGCACGGTCCCCAGCCAACCGGAGGCGGAGCGGACCCGGCCCGCCGCGTCCACGTCGATGACGGTGGCGAAACCGGCCGTGGGCCGGCCGTCGACCGACGGGGCGGCCGATACCTGGCCGGGCTCGGTGGTGACCCGGGCCGACCCCAACCCGAGCGCGGTCAGTACCGGGGCAGCGGCCGCCCGGGTGCGACCGCGGTCGGGTACCGCCGGCCCGCATCCGGTCCCGGCGCAGTCGGAGGTCACGGTCTTGGCGGCCGCGCAGGCCATCCCGACACCCGGGCGGGCGGGCGGCCGGCCGCACCCCGCGGCGCAGACCGGCGCGGTCAGGCAGCTCTCGACCGCCCCGAACTCAAAGGGCGCACCGGCGACGTCGGCGACCCGGAGCGCTCCGGTCGGGCCGGCCAGCCGCCAGCCGCCGGCGATGGTCGTCGGCTCACCGCGCAGCCCCAGCGCCCGCCCGAGCGCGACCATCCGGGCCGGCGGTCCGGCCGGGCGCCCCAGTCGGTACACCCGGGCGGAGCCCGGTCCGGTGGGCAGCGGGCCGGCGAGGCGCAGGGCGCCGTCCCAGCCGCCGCCCCAGCCGCCGGCCCAGCGCCCGTCGAAGCCGCGAACCCGGTCGGCAGGTGCGTCCGCACCGGGGCGGGCGGCGCCGGTTGCACCGCCGGCGGCGAGCTCGGCGGCCGCCCCGGCGGTGGGCAGCAGTCGCAACACCGGCGGGGTGCCCGCCGAGCCGGCGGGCCGCACCCGGTCGATCACCACACCGACGCCGACGAGCAGCCCGACTGCGGCGAGGGCGGCGAGCGGCGGCAGCAGGCGTCGCCGGTGCGAGTGGTCCATGGTGGGCTCCGTTGGTTGTCGGTGCGCGGCAGTGCGTCGTAGGACTTTGACGGTGGAACGAGCGCCGCGGTTGCATCGCGGGCCTGGCCGGTCGGGCGGCGCGCCCGCCGCCGCGGCACACCCGGGCCAGCTAGCCTGATGGCCTCGGGACCCGGTGCCCGGCCGTCTCCCGACGAGGAGTCCCTCCCGTGAACATCGCCGTCACCGGCTCGATCGCCACCGACCACCTGATGACCTTCCCGGGGCGCTTCGCCGAGCAGCTGATCGCCGACCAGCTCGACCGGGTGTCGCTGTCCTTCCTCGTCGACGAGCTCGACATTCGCCGCGGCGGGGTGGCCGCCAACGTCAGCTTCGGCATGGCCGTGCTCGGTCTTCGGCCGATCCTGGTCGGTGCGGTGGGCGCCGACTTCGCCGACTACCGGTCCTGGCTGGAGCGCCACGGCGTCGACACCTCGGGGGTCCACGTCTCCGATCTCCAGCACACCGCCCGGTTCCTGTGTACGACCGACGCCGATCACAACCAGCTGGCCTCGTTCTATGCCGGGGCGATGTCCGAGGCGCGGGGCATCGAGCTCGGCCCGATCGCCGACCGGTTCGGCGGGATCGACCTGGTGCTGGTAGGCCCGAACGACCCGGAGGCGATGTTGCGCCACACCCGGGAGTGCCGGGAGCGGGGCTACGCGTTCGCGGCGGACCCGTCGCAGCAGCTGGCCCGGATGGCGCCGGAGGAGATCCGCGAGCTGGTCGACGGCGCCCAGTACCTGTTCACCAACGAGTACGAGCGGGCGCTGATCGAACAGAAGACCGGCTGGTCCGCGGACGACGTCCTCAAGCGGGTCGAGGTGCGGGTCACGACGCTGGGAACGCAGGGCGTGCTGGTCGAGTGCCCCGGGCGCCCCGACATCCGCGTGCCGGTCTGTCCGGAGGAGTGCAAGGCCGACCCAACCGGGGTCGGCGACGCCTTCCGGGCCGGGTTCCTCACCGCGGTCGCCTGGGATCTCTCGCTGGAGCGGGCCGCTCAGGTGGGCAGCCTGCTCGCGGCGTACGTCGTCGAGACGGTCGGCACGCAGGAGTACGAGATCGTGCCGGAGCGCTTCCTGTCCCGGCTCACCGACGCGTACGGGCCAGCGGCCGGCGCGGACGTCCGGGCGCATCTCGGCCAACCGGCCTGAGCCGCAGCTCAGCTCAGCTCAGCCGGCGGACGAGGTAGGCGACGCCGCGCTGGGCCGGGCGCTCCCCGACGTACTCCTGGCCACGCATCCGGCACCACACCGGGATGTCGGCCCGGGCCGCCTCGTCGTCGGAGAGCACCGCGAGCACGGCCCCCACCGCGACATCGGGGAGTCGCCGGGCCAGCTCGATGACCGGCACCGGGCAGCGCCGTCCGAGGGTGTCCACGGTGACCGCCGGGGTCACAGGTTCGCCGCCCCGGCCAACGTCCGCAGCCGGCCCACGACGCCGGGCAGGACGTCGAGGAAGCGGTCGACGTCGGCGGTGGTGTTGTCCCGGTGCAGCGACACCCGGACGTTGCCGGAGGTCAGCACGCCCATCGCCACCAGCACGTGGCTCGGGGTCAGCGTGCTGGTTGTGCAGGACGATCCCGAGGACACGGCGAAGCCGGCCCGGTCGAGCTCGGTGACCAGCGCCTCCCCGTCGACGTAGAGGCAGGAGAACGTCACCAGGTGCGGTAGCCGGTCGGCCGGGTCGCCCACCACCTCCACGTCGCGCACCCGGCGCGGCACCTCGGTGCGGATCCGGTCGACCAGCGCGGAGAGCCGCGCCGCCTCGTCGGTCATCTCCGCGAGCCGAGCCTGCAGCGCGGCCGCCGCGGCCAGCACCGCCGGGATGTTCTCGAAGCCGGCGCCCCGACCGGACTCCCGCTCGTCGGCGGGCAACGGGGGCTTCCACCGGGTGCCGGTGCTGACGACCAGCACCCCGACCCCGGGCGGGCCGCCCCACTTGTGCGCGCTGGCGGTCATCAGGTCGGCGCCCATGGCGGCCAGGTCCACCGGCACCCGGCCGACCGACTGGGCCGCGTCGACGTGCAGCGGGACCCCGGCCGACCGGCAGATCGCCGCGACGGCCGGGACTGGCTGCACGGTGCCGACCTCATGGCTGGCGCTGATCAGGCTGGCCAGCGCCGTGTCCGGGCGCAGCGCGGCGGCGAAGTCCGCCGGGTCGACGCGGCCGAGCCGGTCCACCCGCACCGTGGCCAGCGAACCGCCCGCGGCCTGGTGCCACTCACCGGCGTGCAGGACGCTCGAGTGCTCGACCGCACTGAGCACGTAGTGACGACCGGTCCGGCGTCGGCCGGCCAACCCGCCGAGGACCGCCAGCGTGTTGGCCGCCGTGCCGGAGGTGGCGAAGTTGACCTGCCGAGGGCGGGCGCCGAGGGCGGCGGCCACCGCCTCCCTGGCGCCGTCGAGCAGCAGCCGGGCGCGGCGTCCCTCGCCGTAGAGCCGGACCGGATCCGCCCACCCGTCGGTGAGCGCGGCCAGCAGGGCCTCCCGGGCGGCCGGATGCAGCGGCGCCGCCGACGCGGCGTCGAGGTAGGTCACCGACGGCCCCCGCCGGCCGGGAAGTCCGACACACACCGACGTTAGCCTGCGACCTCGCCGAGAGTGCGCGGCCCCGCTGGACTAGTGTGGCGCGTGCATTTCCCCGGTCCGTTCATCCCTGATCGTCCTCTGTGGGAAGGCCAGTCGTGAGCCCGAGACCTGCCTCCGGTCGCCGGCGGGTGCTGACCCGCGGAGCGGGCCTGGGTCTGATCGCCGTCGGCGCCACCGGCTGCACCCGCGACGAGTGGAGCCGGTTCGGGTTCAAGGCCCCGATCACCACCCAGGGCCACCGGGTGCTCGGCCTGTGGGTCGGGTCGACGTGGGCGGCGCTGGCGGTCGGCGCGTTCGTCCTCGGGCTGATCCTTTTCGCCTGTGTCGCGTACCGCAAGCGCGGCGAGGAGCTCCCCCGGCAGGTGCACTACAACGTCCCGATCGAGATCCTGTACACAGTCGTGCCGTTCGTCATCGTCTCGGTGCTGTTCTACTTCACCGCCGTCGACGAGACCTACGTCAACAAGCTGACCAAGAAGCCCGACATGACGGTCGGCGTCGTCGGCTTCCAGTGGAGCTGGCACTTCGACTACCCCGACGAAGACCTGCAGATCGTCGGCCGCCCGTCGCAGCCACCGCAGCTGGTGATCCCGACCAACCGGACGATCCTGTTCGTCGAGACCTCACCCGACGTGATCCACTCCTGGTGGGTGCCGGACTTCCTGTTCAAGCGGGACGTCATCCCCGGCCGGAAGAACAAGTTCGAGGTGACCGTCGACAAGACCGGCACGTACAAGGGACGGTGCGCCGAGCTGTGCGGCATCTACCACTCCCGCATGCTGTTCAGCGTGCGGGTCGTGACCCCCGAGCAGTTCCGGGTGTTCGTCCGGGACGCCAAGGCGCAGGCGCAGAACGGTAGCCCGATCTACTCCACCTCCACCAGCGGGAGCAGCTCGTGACGGTCGTCCAACCCCGCTTGGCGGCGACCCGGCGAATCCGGGTGGAGCCGGGTAGCCGGATCATCCGCTGGATCACCACCACCGACCACAAGGTGATCGGGTACCTCTACCTGATCACCTCGTTCGGCTTCTTCCTGGCCGCCGGGCTGATGGCCGAGCTCATGCGCACCGAGCTGGCCCGGCCGGGGCTGCAATTCCTCTCGGAGGAGCAGTACAACCAGCTGTTCACGATGCACGGCACGATCATGCTGTTCCTGTTCGCCACCCCGCTGTTCGTCGGGTTCGCGAACTTCATCATGCCGCTGCAGATCGGCTCGCCCGACGTCGCGTTCCCCAGGCTGAATGCGTTCTCCTACTGGCTGTTCCTCTTCGGCGGTCTGGTGATCTGCGGTGGGTTCTTCACCCCGGACGGCGCCGCCGACTTCGGCTGGTTCGCCTACTCGCCGCTGAACGACGCGATCCGCTCGCCCGGCGTCGGCGCCGACATGTGGATCCTCGGGCTGGTGCTCACCGGCCTCGGCACGATCCTCGGCGCAGTCAACTTCGTCACGACCATCTTCTGCATGCGGGCCCCCGGCATGACGATGTTCCGGCTACCGATCTTCACCTGGAACGTGCTGATGACCTCCATCCTGGTGCTGATGGCGTTCCCGGTGCTGGCCGCGGCGCTGTGCGCTTTGGAGGCCGACCGCAAGTTCGGGGCACACATCTTCGACGCGGGCAACGGCGGAGCGCTGCTCTGGCAGCACCTGTTCTGGTTCTTCGGGCATCCGGAGGTCTACATCGTCGCGATCCCGTTCTTCGGGATCGTCACCGAGGTGTTCCCGGTCTTCAGCCGCAAGCCGGTCTTCGGCTACAAGGGGCTGGTGTTCGCCACGATCGCGATCTCCGGGCTGTCGATGACCGTCTGGGCCCACCACATGTTCGCGACCGGCGCGGTCCTGCTGCCGTTCTTCTCGTTCCTGTCGTTCCTCATCGCGGTGCCGACCGGAGTCAAGTTCTTCAACTGGATCGGCACGATGTGGCGCGGGCAGCTCTCGTTCGAGACGCCGATGCTGTTCGCCGTCGGCTTCCTCATCACGTTCCTGCTCGGCGGGCTGACCGGCGTGCTGCTGGCGTCCCCGCCGATCGACTTCCACGTCACCGACTCCTACTTCGTGGTCGCCCACTTCCACTACGTGCTGTTCGGCACCGTCGTGTTCTCGATGTTCTCCGGCTTCTACTTCTGGTGGCCGAAGTTCACCGGCCGGATGCTGGACGAGACGCTCGGCAAGATACACTTTTGGACGCTGTTCATCGGCTTCCACATGACCTTCCTGGTCCAGCACTGGCTGGGCGTGGAGGGCATGCCCCGGCGCTACGCCGACTACCTGCCGGGTGACGGGTTCACGACGCTGAACACCGTGTCGACGATCGGCGCGTATCTCCTGGGCATCTCGACGTTCCCGTTCCTCTACAACGTGTGGCGGACCGCTCGGCGTGGCGCGCTGGCGGTCGGGGACGACCCATGGGGGTATGCGAACTCCCTCGAGTGGGCCACCAGCTGCCCGCCGCCCCGGCACAACTTCGTCTCGATCCCACGGATCCGCTCCGAGCGCCCGGCGTTCGACCTGCACTATCCGCACGTCGCCGACAAGGTCGACTTCCACGCCAGCCCGGAGCTGCGGCAGTGAAGGCCAACGGCACCGTTCTCGCGATCGTCTCCGCTTTCCTGTTCATTGTCGCGATCGTCTACTGGTTCCTCTCCGGTGACCCCACCGGCACCACGGCGGTCTCGTTTGCCTGTGGTCTCGCCTTCTTGATCAGCTACTACCTGTTGTTCACCGCCCGCCGGCTGAACCCGCTGCCGCAGGACCTCCCCGACGCCGACATTAGCGACGGTGCCGGGGAGCTCGGCTTCTTCAGCCCGCACAGCTGGTGGCCGATCATGCTGGCCGGGTCCACCTGCCTCGTCACGCTCGGCTTCATCTTCGGCTTCTGGCTGACGGCGATCGGCGGGCTGGCTCTGCTGGTCTCCCTCACCGGCCTGCTCTTCGAGTACTACGTCGGGCACCAGGCGCACCGGGAGGAAGCCGGCTCCGACTGAGCCGCCGTCACTGCTGGGACTCACTGGCAATCCCGCGCTGAGCCACCGGGTCTCGGTGCGCCCACCCAGCCAGGTCGCCGCGACGACGTTCACGCCCCACGCTCCGCGGACCACTGCGGTCACCACCCCTTCCGGCAAGGACGCCCCGCCGCCCTGGAGAGTCATCGCCCTCGTTGCCCTGGGGCCGTCGGCGTGGCTCGGCGGGCAGCGGAGCGGGAGGCGGTCAACGGGGCCGCCCAAGCCACCGACCTGTTGGCGAATGCCGTCGTACAACCGGCGCTGCGGGACGACCTCCTGTCGAGTTCACCGGCAGCCGCCCGGGCGCGGCTGACCGACGTTGTTCGTGCCCACGTCCTCAGTCCTGCGCTGGTGCGGGTGAAGCTGTGGACCGCTACGGGGCGCATCGTGTACTCCGACGAGCCCAAGTTGGTCGGCGAGGTCTTCCCGCTGAGGTTGGACGAGCGCGGCGTCCTCACCACGCCGACGACAGAGGCCGAGATCACCGACCCGCGCCGGCCCGAGAACGAGTTCGAGCGGGATCAAGGCAAGTTGCTCGAGGTGTACCGGCCGATATGGACTCCCGGCGGCACACCGCTGTTGTTCGAGACCTACACCCGTTACTCGACGGTGACGACTCGGACCGTGCAGTTGTGGCGTGGCTTCGCCGGCATCATATTCTCCAGCCTGCTGCTCCTGATCGTTCTCATGCTGCCCCTCCTGTGTGGGTGTTGCTGGACCGGCTTCGCGGCCGCCGACAACGCCGAGTCCGACGGTCAGAGTCAGCTCGCGCAGCGACTCCGGACCGCCGCCGGTGCGGTCCGGGCCAGCATCGGCGGGCTGCGTTCGCTGCTGGTCGACATCTATCCGCCCAGCCTGCCTACCGCCGGACTCACCGCGGCGCTGACCGACCTGGCCGCGTCCGTCCGCGGCCGCGAGGTCGACGTGACACTCGAGCTGCCGGAGGGGATGCACACCGGGCTGGACCTCGACGTCGAGCAGCTGATCTTCCGAGTGGCGCAGGAGTGCCTGCGCAACACGGTTCAGCACGCCGACGCCGACACCGTGAGCCTCTGTCTGTCGGTCGACTCGGTCCGGGTCACTCTGGAGGTCTGCGACGACGGCGTCGGCTTTGACCAGGACAGCGTCGGTCGAGCCGACGGCCCGGGTCACTTCGGGCTTCGGCTGCTCCCCGATCTGGCCCGGCAGGGCGGCGCCACTCTCCTGCTGGCGACGGCGCCGGGGGCGGGAACGCGGTGGCGGCTCGAGGTGCCGTCGGCGTGATCGGAGTGCAGATGGTGCATGCCACCGAGCGGTCGAACTCCCGAACGCTGCGACGTCCTACCCGTCGAGCACCGATCCCGGCGACCCTGCGGCTCAGTCCTTGCGGGCGACGAAGAAACCGCTGACCGCTCGTCCGGCGCGGGCCAGCGGACCGGGTCGGGCGGGTCCCGACCGGTCGGCGCCGGAGCCGTCGCGGGTGCCGCCCACGGCGGTCGTGCGGGCCGGACGGGTCGTGGTCGCGGTGCCCCCGGAGCCCGAGCCGCGGGAGCCCGAGCCGCCGGCCGTCAGCTCGCCGGCCCGGGTGTAACCGGGGCCGCTCGGAAGCTCCTCCGGCCGGCTCTCCGGCTCGACGTAGGTCAGTTCGGGAATCGCCGGTACCGGTGCCGGGGCATGGACCTCGACGTACTCCCCGCTGGGCAGCTGGCGGATGATGCCGGTCTCGATGCCGTGGTGCTCGATGTCGGCCTCGCGCCGCTGCAGGCCCATCGCCCAGCGCTTCGCCACCCAGAACGCGAACGGCGGCCCGACGAACAGCGTGACGCGGAACGTCCAGGTCAGCACGTTGATCGACAGACTGAAGATGTGCGCGATGATGTCGTTGCCACCGGCGATGAACAGGATCAGGTAGAACGTCAGCGCCATCGCGCCGATACCGGTGCGGGTCGGGTTGTCGCGCGGCCGCTGCAGCAGGTTGTGGTAGCCGCGGTCCTTGGTCCACAGCGGCTCGAGGAACGGGTAGAGCGCGAGCAGCGTGAAGATCAGGCCCGGCATGACCACCGTCGGGACGAAGAGGTTCCAGCTGAGCGTGTGACCGAACAGGTTCGTCTCCGCGTTCGGCATCAGGCGCAGCGCGCCGTCGAGCCAGCCGATGTACCAGTCCGGCTGGGAGCCGGCCGAGACGTTCGCCGCGTCGTACGGGCCGTAGAGCCACACTGGGTTGATCTGGGCCACCCCGCCGAGCCCGGCCAGCACGGCGAAGACCAGGAAGAAGAACCCGCCGCCCTTGGCGGCGTACGTCGGAAACATTCGCGACCCGACCACGGTGTTCTCGGTCTTGCCGGGGCCGGGGAAATCCGTGTGCTTCTGGTGCCACAGGATGCCCATGTGCGCGGTGATCAACCCGAGGATGATGCCCGGCACGAGCAGGATGTGGATCACGAACAGGCGCGGGATGAACGACTCGCCGGGGAAGTTGCTACCGAAGAGCAGAAAACCCACCCAGGTGCCGACCACCGGGATCGACTCGACGATCGAGAAGGCGATCCGCAGGCCGGTGCCGGAGAGCAGGTCGTCGGGGAGCGAGTAACCGGCGAAGCCCTCGAGGATGCCGAGCACGAGCAGCGTGACGCCGACCAGCCAGTTGATCTCGCGCGGCTTGCGGAAGGCGCCGGTGAAGAACACCCGCATCAGATGCACGGAGATGGAGGCGACGAAGACCAGCGCGGCCCAGTGATGGATCTGCCGGATCACCAGCCCACCGCGGACGTCGAAGGAGAGACGCAGCGTCGACTCGAACGCCTTGGTCATCGGGACACCACGTAGCGGCACGTAGCTGCCCCCGTAGATAACCTTCTGGATGGAGGCGTCGTAGAACAGGCTGATGTAGGTGCCGGTCAGCAGCAGGATGATGAACGAGTACAGGGCGATCTCGCCGAGCATGAACGACCAGTGGTCCGGAAAGACCTTGTTCATGGCCCGACGCAGGAACCCGGCCGACCCGAGCCGGTCGTCGATATAGCGCAGGCCCTTCTTGGTCGTCGTGGCGGTCAGGCTCATCCGCGCTCCCAGAAACTCGGGCCGACGGGCTCTGTGTAGTCGCCCTGTGCGACTAAGTATCCGTCCGAGTCGGCTCGCAGCGCGAGTTGAGGCAGGCTGCGGGCGGCCGGGCCGAACAGCACCTTGCAGCCGTCGGTGACGTCGAACGTCGACTGGTGGCAGGGGCAGAACAGGTGCTGGGTCTGCTGCTCGTAGAGCTTGACCGGGCAACCGGCGTGGGTGCAGATGGCGGAGTAGGCCACGGTCCCGTCCACAGCCCAGTTGGTACGACCCTTGATCGGCCGCAGGTCCTGCGGCCGCAGCCGTATGAGCACCGTGGCGGTCAGGGCGTAGACCTCTTCGGGAAGCTTCTCGTAGCCCTCCGGCATCACGGTGAGCAGCCCGCCCAGGCGCAGGTCGCCGGGCCGGATCGGCTCGTTGGTGTTGATGTTGACCAGTCGTACGCCGGCCCGCCAGCCGGTGTGCCGCAGCGTCTTCTTCGGCGCCGGGCCGAGGTCGCGGAACACGACGATCCCGGGCAGGGCGAACACCCCCAGCGCAAGCGCCGCGGTCCGGCGCAGCAGCGGCCGACGGGCGATGCCGGTCTGCTCGGTGCCGGCGAAGAAGGCGTCCTCGGTTTTTTGCGCCTCCGCCGGGTCGGAGTGGAAGGGCTCCCGTTCCTGCACGGCCGACTCGTGCGGGATGAGCTTCTTGCCCCACACGATCACGGCCGCGCCGAGGCCGAACATCGAGATAAACAGGAAGATGCCGAGCAGCAGGTTCATGCGGGCGCCGTAGTCGCCGGTGTGCAGGTTGTCGAAGATGAACGTCAGCAGGAAGCCCAGGGTGCCGGCGACGGAGAGCAGGAAC